>NZ_CP147251.1:300000-597500 GCF_017426705.2 Enterococcus sp. DIV2402
ATTCTGCCTCTCGGAAGTCCAATTGTTCTTCAATCGCTCGCTTAAAAGGAACGAATTGATCGTACAACGTATCATCCACATCAAAAAACAATGCCTGCATAAAATTTCTCCTTTAAATTTTATCGATTGGGTATTTAATCGCATTTTTCTCTAACTTTTCTTGAATAATCTCTTCAACATCAAGACCAAGATTATCTGATAACATCAATGTATAAATCAATACATCCGCAATTTCTTCTTTAATATTCGCTAAATTCTTTTCAACACCTTCATCTGCTGACACCCATTGAAAGTCTTCCAACAGTTCTGCTGCTTCAATCGAAATTGAAATTGCTAAATCCTTTGCATTATGAAATGGTCGCCAATTCCGCTCATCACGGAATTGATTGATTTGGTCGATAGTTGGTTTTAGGGACATGTGACACCTCGGTTATTTTTTGTTTAGATAGTTGACAAAAGTGTACCATAAAAACAATGAAAACTAACAACGAAAAATAAACTAACATCTTGTTAAATTTCATGTTAAAATAAAAGTTTTGTGGCAAACATTTCAAAATTTTTTTCGAATATTAATAATAGAATCAAATCAGTTGATCTTTTTTGTGATTTTTTGTATAGTATGGTTAGCTAAACCGAAAGGATGTTCGCTTAATGAAAAAAAAAATGAAAGTTTTGGAACTTTTCGCTGGAGTCGGTGGCTTTAGAGTCGGCTTAGAAAATTCTAATCCAGACCTATTCATAACAAAATGGGCTAATCAATGGGAACCATCTCGCAAATCGCAAGATGCGTTTGAAGTCTACGATTACCATTTTCCTAATAGTGAGAATATAAACATAAGTATTGAAGACATTACCGATGAACAGTTTAAAGAAATGGATGCAGATATTATTGTAGGCGGTTTTCCTTGCCAAGATTACTCTGTCGCTCGTAGTAAAAAAAATGAAATGGGCATTCAAGGAAAAAAAGGTGTATTATTTTGGCAAATCATTCGTGCTACTCAAATTATTGAGCCTAAATATCTTATTTTAGAAAATGTTGACCGTTTATTAAAATCGCCGTCTAAACAACGTGGACGTGATTTTGCTATTATGTTAGCTTCATTTAATGAATTAGGTTATTCAGTGGAATGGCGTGTAATAAATGCGGCTGAATATGGAAGAAGTCAACGTCGCCGCCGTGTATTTTTCTTTGTATATAAAAATGATACTCCTTTTGCTAAAAAAATGGATTATCAATTTGAAGAAAAACAACCTGAAAATTTCTTTGATGAAGAATCATTATACGATGAATATATTTTTAAAGAAGGATTATTTGCACGCCAATTTCCAATTACAAATACACCATATAAATCTAGACATGCTTTTTATGAATTACCTAGCGATATTGTCGCAATTTCAGATAATTTTACAGGTACGGTATGGAATACTGGAATTATGCGTCATGGACGCTATTTTACTATCGATACGGTTCCATTAGGTAATGAAAAACCTATTACTTTAGGTGAAATTTTACAAGCTGAAGAAACTATCGATGAAAAATATTATTTAAATGATAAAGCTAAGCTAGAAAAATTCAACTATCTAAGAGGCCCTAAAAAGATTGAGCGTACTTCTATAGATGGACACACATATGTTTTTTCTGAAGGTGGAATGTCTCCATATGATGATTTATCTTTACCCGGTAGAACGATGTTAACCTCGGAGGGCTCTGTGAATCGCTCTACCCACTTTCTAAAAATCAATGGGCGTTACAGGTTGTTAACACCTATTGAAGCAGAACGTTTACAAGATTTTCCAGATGATTGGACCCGATGGAAAAAGCTGAAAAGTGGAGAGATAGTAGAAGTTACTGACAGAATGCGTATGTTTTTTATGGGGAATGCTTTAGTTACTAAAATTGTCGAACGTATCGGTGATGAATTACAAAAAATACAGTGAGAACTTTTATACTCACTGTATTTTTATTTATAATAAATCTGAAATTTGTGAAAGAATATAATCGTTATTTAACCAAAAACATTGTTTCGTCATCCAATCATCCGCATATGCTTCTGGTTTATTTTTCCATCTTGCTGCAACAGGTAATTGATCTGCATTGACTGTATCCCCCGCTAAATAAGAAGATACGCTAGCATGCGGACGTACATGTATAATACGTTTATCGCTTTTTTTTATAAAATTATTTTTAACTGAATTTCCTTGATAAGTTAACTCTACTCCGCTATTCAAAGTATTTACTGTGTCTTGCCACGCATCTTGTACAATTGTATCTAAATCCTTTTCTGGCATCGTCCAAAATTTTGCTCCTTTAAATACATAATTATCTTTAACTTGTTCTTTAAACACAATAAATAAAAATTTAGACGCATCCATTGTATCTCTCAGAGTAGACTCTTCCCAATTTTCAGATGCTAATTCTTTAAATTTAAAGGCTGGAAAACTCATACTTTCTTTAATAGTTCCATTTAAACTTACACGAATGGTCTTTAGAGAAATATTGGCTTTAAAAAATTCCTCTGTTTTTTCTAAATTACCATAAATTCCTAACATTCTACTTGCTAGCATGGCATTGATACTCTTAGGAAAATTTCCATTACTATTTTTTTGAATACCGAATAATTCCGCTAAGTATATAATGGTCTTCCCACTATAACGATTCAAACATTTTAAAATGTATTGTTCTAACGATTCATTTTCTAAAATACTTGTATCTTTTACGATGCTTTCTTGTATATGATAGTCTTCTTGTATTTCAAAGATTTCACCTGCTGAAAAGGGGGTTACACGAATATTGGAGTCTTCCTTTTCTCCAAAAATATATTCTCTAAGAAGATAAGTCATATAGCTACTTTTTAATGAATACGCACGCTGCATCGCTTTAGGTGCGTTCAATTCTTCTCGTTGATTTCGTAAAGAATTCTTATTTGCCCCTTTCGAACAAGCACCTAGATACATTGTTAAACCTTCAGATAATTCATGAGCTCTTCCAGAAGTAATATAACCATGAATTTTTTCCCAGTCTTGTTTAATGATTAATAAATCTTTTTTTGGATAAGTAAATAAAACAGACTGTAAAATATGCCAATCAAGCCATGACTTTTCTTTTTCATATCCATAAAATCCTAATTCCATATAACGATTTTTTTTCCAAAATGAACTAGTTTCGAATGTTTTGTCAAATTCTTCGATGTAATTAATAATATTTAATACTAGTCTTTCTTTTGCTGACTTCCCGTTTTTTGTTTCTCGTATTCCAGTTGCTTTTAATTCTACACCTGCTTCTGGTAAATCAGCTCCTGCTATATTATTCTTTTCTACACCAAACCATGACTCCCATGCATCGCCAACTTGTGATTTTTTTCCAGATATTTTCATATCCATTTCTTCAACTAATTCTGAAATTGGTTTACCTACTGCTTCACAACCACGATTATGAACTTTTTCTTTTGTATTGTAGAGTGACTGCATTTAATAACCTCCTGTTAGCATATAGCTACTTTAATTCTTGAAAAATTAACTTACTATTTTCAATTTTATATTTTAATATTCGTAATCTACTCCATTTTTTATTGATAGCTGGTTTGTTTTTAGAAAAAAAACGTATTCCAATTTCTTTACTATATTCAACAACTTCCGAATCAAAATCGTGTCCTATAATATAAGCATCAATCATATCAAAATCTCCATGAGAATATTCTTGATTAATCCAATCAACATATTTCATAATTTGGTTAACCACTTCTTTGCTAACCTTATCCCTTTTCAATTCCATTACAAGATATTTGCTTATTGTCGAATATTTGGGTACTTTTCGGTAGCCAAATATATCCATCTTATCCATATAATCAATTGGTTTAAACGGTGATGCTACAACTTGATGACTTAAATAATCCCATCTGCCAAATGGTTCTTCATTTTTCATTAAATAGGAAATTAACGCCGATTCTAATCCCATTTCTCTTTTAAACATTGTTTCATTTTTTGCCACTTCGAATATTTTAGACGCATCTAGTTCATAATCTTGTTTTTCTAAATTTTGTATTTTTGTATGCAGAATTGGATTAAATTCAATCTTATCGCTATATTCAGCTAAAAATTCCTCATTTTCTTTAAGAATAATGTCAAATAATGCTTTATCTTCTATGTCATCAATTTTTATAAATGATAGTTTCCAAAATGCTCTTAACATTTTAAAAGCGCTAGGATTCGATTGTAATACATAATCCATATCTAAACCGTCCATAAAAAAGATAGGATCCGGTTTAAAAGTACAAATAAACCTAATTGAGTCATTCTCAATAATTTTATCATATTCATTTAAATCATATATATGGTTTATCTGCATCTTTAAAATTAAGAAGTTTACATTCATGCTCTCCAATTGCTACTAATTTTCCAATACCATATAATTTTCTTTTTCTAAAAAAATAAATATGGTCTCCAGGATTCATGGAATGAAAATCTGCCAATGTTCCTTCAACAGATGAAGTCCACTGAGTCTTAGGTATTTTTAATATAGTTCCGTATACACCTTTTGATATATTGTCTCTTAATTCTTCTTCTTCAATATTTCCCATTGAAATAACATACCCCGCCATAGTCTAACCACTCCCTCTCCATTCATTATACCCAATCAAAATAAGTAAAACAAAGTGACAGGTAATCTCGTTTTTCTTCACTCTCATTTTAAATAACAAATAAAATAATAAAAATAAATTTATACATAGCTCTTTCCTTTTTGTTAAACTTTATACATCTATATGAAAAAAACATCCGTTTAATCTTCTTATAACCATTGATTTATCAATGATTAATTTACAAACGTATTCATTAACAATCTTGTGTTTTCATTAGGTTGAGACAAGCTTATTTTTTTGATATATGCTACACTTCAATAAAATAGAATAACAAAGGAGCGATTTTTATGAGAAAATATTGCGCAGAATTTATTGGCACGTTTGTTCTGGTGTTTTTAGGAACAGGTACAGTGGCAATTGCTAACACAGGGGAGACGGCTATTGGCTATCTTGGTATCGGTTTAGCATTTGGTCTAGCTGTTACGATTATGGCGTGTGCTGTAGGTGGGGTGTCTGGAGGGAATTTTAATCCAGCGGTTTCTTTAGCCATGATGTTGAATAAACGATTAGAAGTAAAAGATGGTATTTTTTATATTATTGCTCAATTTTTAGGTGCAATTGCAGCATCTGGTGTTTTATCAATTTTCATTCATGCATTGGGTTTACCAAAAGATGGTTTTGGACAAACTGATTTCCCCAATATTACGGCTGGACAAGCGTTTTTATTTGAAGCAATCATTACATTCTTATTCGTATTTGTCATTTTAATGGTCACAAGTAAAAAATATGGCCATGCTGGTCTAGCACCAATTGCGATTGGTTTAGCATTAGCTTTCCTAATCATTGTAGCTTTAAACTTAACTGGTGGTTCATTAAACCCTGCTCGTAGCTTTGGTCCTGCAATCTTTGCGGGTGGTTCAGCATTAGCACACTACTGGGTATACTTATTAGCACCACTTGTTGGTTCAGCAATTGCTTCTTTTGCAGCAAAATTCATGGGTAGCGAAGAAGATTAATCACAAAAAAGCGAAGGACTGAATAATTCCCTCGCTTTTTTTGTGTCTTAAGAAAGACGGTCTTTAAATGTTTCGTAACCAAATTCTTTGACTGTAGTTATACGCTGATTACTATCTACTGCCAATATACTTGCTAAAGGCATTCCATTAAACGTATTCGTTTTAACCATCGAATAAATCGCCATATCGCAAAAAATTACTTTTGAACCAATTGTTAATGGCGTATCAAAAGAATAATCACCAATGATATCACCAGCTAAGCAAGTTGGTCCGCCAAAACGATACGTATACTGTTTTTCTTGCGCTTCGCCACTCCCGATTACAAATGGACGATACGGCATTTCTAATACATCAGGCATATGACAAGTTGCTGAGGTATCTAAAATCGCATTCGTAATCCCGTGATTTTGAGTAATATCCAACACTTGAGCGACTAAATAGCCAGCATTTAACGCTACTGCTTCGCCTGGTTCTAGATAAACCGTTACTTGGTAGGTGTCTTGGATATGGTGAATAACTTCAATTAAAGTCTCAATATCGTAGTCTTTACGAGTGATGTGATGTCCTCCGCCAAAATTAAGCCATTTCATTTGTGGTAAATAATGACCAAACTTTTCTTCTACTGCTTGTAGTGTGGTGACTAAATCGTCCGAGTTTTGCTCACACAAGGTATGAAAATGCAACCCATCAATCCCAACTAAATCAGCAGCAGTTAACTCGCTTGCTAAAATCCCTAAACGAGAACCCGGCGCACACGGATCATAAATTGCATGACCATCTTGGGTAGAACATTCTGGATTAATTCGTAATCCTAATGATTTCCCACTTGCTAAGGCCTCTTTTTTAAAATGCTGCCATTGACTTAACGAATTAAAGACAACATGATTACACAAGGGTAATACCTCAGTAAACTCCTTTGGTCGATACGCTGGTGAGAAAACATGCGTCTCCCCACCAAACTCTTCAAAACCTAAGCGAGCTTCATAAATCCCACTTGCTGTTGTACCATCAAGATAATCAGCTAACAATGGATAGAAGTAATACATTGAAAAAGCTTTTTGTGCGAGTAAAATTTTACAACCTGTTGCCTCTTTTACCTGCTTGAGACGTTCTAAATTGTTACGCAACAACTGTTCTTCTACAACAAATGCTGGTGTCTGAACAGTTGCGACATTCCAATGAATGACTGGTTCCATTATTCGCTCACCAATGTTGGATTAAAATCTTCTACCCATGGTAAACCCCAAGTATTCAAAGCGTCCATAAATGGATCTGGATTCAATTCTTCAACATTATGCACACCAGGTTTATTCCACTCCCCATTGACAACAAGCATGGCACCAATCATTGCTGGCACACCTGTTGTATAAGAAACGGCTTGCGAGCCCACTTCTGCATAACATGCTTCATGATCGCAAACATTATATACGTAATAATTGACATCTTTTCCATCTTTTTTACCGCGGTAGATACATCCGATGTTCGTTTTTCCTTTCGTGCGTGGACCTAAAGATGCAGGATCGGGTAAAACAGCTTTTAAAAATTGCAATGGAATAATTTCCTTACCTTCATACATAATTGGCTCAATGGATGTCATCCCAACATTTTCTAAACATTTTAAATGAGTTAGATAACTTTCCCCAAATGTCATAAAGAAACGAATCCGTTTAATGCCTTTAATGTTTAATGCTAAAGACTCTAATTCTTCATGATGCAATAAATACATGTCTTTAGGACCGACTTCTGGAAAATCATAAGCCTTTTTGATTTCCATTGGTGCTGTTTCGACCCAATCTCCATTTTCCCAATAGCTACCATTAGCTGAAACTTCGCGGATATTGATTTCTGGGTTAAAGTTTGTGGCAAACGGATAACCGTGATCTCCGGCATTACAGTCTAAAATATCAATATAGTTGATTTCATCGAAGTAATGTTTTTGGGCATACGCAGAAAAGACACCTGTTACACCTGGATCAAATCCTGAACCTAAAATAGCTGTAATTCCAGCTTTTTCAAACTTTTCACGGTATTCCCATTGCCATTTATATTCAAACTTCGCTGTATCTTCTGGTTCATAGTTGGCAGTATCTAAATAATGAGTTTTCGTTTCTAAACAAGCATCCATAATCGTTAAATCTTGGTAAGGTAACGCCAAGTTAATCACGATATCCGGCTGAAACTCATTGATTAACGCAACCAATTCGGCCACATTGTTAGCATCGACTTGTGCTGTTGAAATTTTACAACCTTGACCATCTAATTTCGCTTTTAAATCATCACATTTTTGTTTGGTTCTTGATGCAATACAAATTTCTTCAAATACTTCACTATTTTGAACACATTTATGAACGGTTACCCCTGCGACGCCGCCTGCGCCAATAATTAATGCTTTTGCCATTTCTTCACTCTCCTAATGAATTGCAAGTAATAACTCGCGGATAATTTTGCATGCTAACGCTGTCGATGCGCCGCTTAAGTCATATTGTGGGGATAGTTCATTGACATCTAATCCCACAATGTTTAATTCTGAAATAGTTAACAATCCTGCTAATAACGTTTCAAAGCTAACTCCACCAGCTTCAGGCGTACCTGTTCCTGGAAAAGCAGATGGGTCTAATACATCTAAATCTAAGGTCAAATAAATGGGTTGGCCTTTTAATTGTGCCACCACTTCTTCTAACCCTTCAAAATTGAATTTTTGTAAATGCGTATGTTCACTTGCAAATTGAAACTCGGCACGTTCTCCTGAACGAATGCCAAATTGAAAAATTCGGTTATCACCAACAAGATCCCAAATACGACGCAGAACAGTCGCATGTGATAGTTCTGCTCCTAAATATTCTTGACGCAAATCAGTGTGCGCATCCAATTGAATGACGTGTACATCTGGGTATTTTGCTAATACTGCCTCGAAAGCACCTAAGGTCACTAAATGCTCGCCCCCAATCATAAACGGGCGCTTATCTGCCGCTAAAATTGTGGCCGTATGCTCTTTAATTCCCGCTAAAGCTAAATCGACACGTCCAAATGATAATTCCAAATCACCGGAATCAAATACAGCAATGTCTTCTAAATCTTTGTCTTGGTACGGACTATAGGTTTCTAAACCAAAGGAATCCCCACGAATGGCTCTACTTGCAAAACGTGTTCCGGGACGAAAAGAAGTCGTCGAATCAAACGGCGCACCAAATAATACTGTTTGGGCTTCTTCAAAAGATGCCTCACATCCAATAAATGTTTCAATATTTGCTTTCATTACAACAACTCCTTAATATAATTCGGAAGACAAAATGCCCCTCGATGAACATCCGTATTGTAATATCGTGTACGAATCCCTTGATTTTCCCATACGTCAATTTGAACATCTTTTTCTGGGTCGGCAGTCTTCGCAGAATAGCCAAACAATAAATATCCTGCTGCATAACTTGGCACGCTACTTAAATACAGCTTATTAATTGGAAAGACCGACGTTAAGCGTTGACGAATATGGCGAAAAGCTTCTTCATCTTCTTCATAAAACCCATTAGCGTGCTGGCTAATCAACGTTCCCTCTTCACGTAGCGCTTTATAACAATTGCCATAAAACTCACGGGTAAACAAGCTTTCATTAACCCCAAAAGGATTCGCCGTATCAACAATCACTAAATCATACGCATCTTCTTTGCCCCGGACAAACTTCAATCCATCTTGAAAATACAACGTAATTCGTTCGTCCGAAAAAGTCTCTTGATTTTTTGGAAAATACTCTTGGCAAATTTGAATGGCTTGTTCATCAAGTTCGACAACATCAATTGTTTCAATCGACTCATATTTTTCCAGTTCTCGTAAAACACCGCCATCGCAACCGCCAATGACTAAAACGTCTTTAATGGTCGGTTGGACTGCCATCGGGACATGTACCATCATTTCACTATAAAAAAATTCATCTTTTTCGGTATTAATTAATTGCCCATCCAAGGTTAGAATGCGTCCAAATTCTTTTGAATCGAATAGGGCAATATTTTGATAATCACTTTGACAACTGACAATTTCACGATCCACATTAATCGATAATTTTACGCCGTCTTGATGATATTCTGAAAACCATAAATCCATTTAGTTCCCCTCCTTGACGACTTTGATTGTTTGTAAGGTTGCATCTTCTGTTCCCATCAAGAAGCAGCCCTTTTCTTGGGCATATAAAATATGTTCTACTACCGCTTCGGTAATCAATTCACCCGGTGCCACAATTGGAATTCCCGGTGGATAACACATCACCATTTCTGCTGAAATACGTCCTGCACTTTGCGCAATTGCTAAACTCTCATGCTGAGCAAAAAAAGCCGCTTTAGGTGAAATCAAGACTTCCGTTTTCGCAATATCAAATACCAACAAGCCTTTTTTATCACGTTTGAAACGTCGACGAATTTCCGACAACGCCCCCACTAAACGCTCAATATCATGCGGTCGGTCCCCTACTGAAACATATGCTAAGATATTGGCAGTATCGCCAAATTCAATCTGAATATTGTATTCATCACGTAATAAATCATACACTTCACTGCCTGTTAGACCTAAATCTGTCGTTTTCACACACAATTTTGTCACATCAAAATCGTAAATGGATGTCCGATTCACCACTTCAGTTGAATACGCATAATAGTCACCAATTTCATTGATTTCATCCCGGGCATATTGGGATAATTGAATCACTTGTTCAAAAATTTTCTTGCCGTTTTTCACTAAGTTATGACGAGCCAAATCTAAACTCGACATCAATAAATAACTCGCACTTGTCGTTTGCGTTAAATTAATAATTTGTCGCACATATTCTGGATCAATATCATTATTGCAAAGTAAAAAAGAACTTTGAGTTAATGAGCCCCCAGATTTGTGCATGCTGACAGCCGACATATCAGCTTGGGCATCCATCGCATTCATCGGCAAACCTTCACCAAAATACAAATGCGCACCATGCGCTTCATCGACCAATACTTTTATGCCATGTGCATGGGCCAGTTCGGTAATTCGTCTTAAATCAGAACAAACCCCATAATAAGTAGGATTGTTCACTAAAATAGCTTTGGCATCGGGATGTGCGTGGATGGCTTTTTCCACCTCGGCTAAAGGCATTCCCGTCGAAATTTCCAATTCGAGATGTAGCGGCGTATCAATATATACGGGAATTCCTCCGCACATCACCAACGCATTAATCACACTTTTATGCACATTTCTTGGGAGTAGGATTTTTTCTCCTTCTTTCAACGTGGCATAAATCATGTTTTGGACAGCTCCTGTGGTTCCATTAACCATGAAAAAAGCATGCTTGGCACCAAAAGCTTCTGCTGCAATTTCTTCGGCTTCTTTAATAACTGATACAGGATGGCTCAGATTATCTAATAATTTCATCGAATTCGCATCAAGTGAAATTGCTTTTTCTCCTAAAAAATTAGTTAATTCAAGACTACCTTTGCCTCTTTTGTGTCCAGGAACGTCAAACGGGACTAGGCGTTGCCGTTTTAATTCCTGTAATGCCTCAACAATTGGCATTTTTTCTTGTCTTTGTGTATACATTCTTCCCACCTCTTTTTTGGAAGCTTGGGAACAAAAAAATGCACCCAAGCAATAGTCATCTATTACTTGAGTGCATTCGATTTCTCCATCATTGTCTTCTTATCTTCAACGTATTTACTGAAAATAAAATCGCGTTTACCGGTAGAACGTTAGAGTCTATTTAGTAGGTTTACTTTTACCACTCTTACTAATCGTTTTCACAAGCATAATGTTAGATTAACTATCCAAGTCATTACCTTATAAAAAATTTGAGTCGACAGCATTCACTATCTCTTCAATGGGCGCGATAGCCCCTTTACTACATCAAATCTGTTGTTGCCAACAGCAATAAGTTTGGCAAAGATAAACTCGCCTCTCTCGTCTGGCAGATTAACTGCACGGAAATAATAACACGAAAAAAATTTTTGTACAATGTTTTTTATCATTTTTTTGATACTTTATTTTAATCTACCTTTCTTTAAAGTATCATAAAATAAATAACTTCCTCTATTATCAGGGTTATAAATAAAATCTATAACCATCTAAAAATAAAACGTATTACCTATCTTAAGTGCTTCTTGCTACAATGGATACATCACTTATTTTATTGGAGGAATTACATATGACAGATAAATTTCAATTAGTTGGTTCACTCTTACGACCAAGCGATTTATTAGATTACAAAACAAAAATCGAACACCGTGATGATATTCAATACCCATTTTATGACGCATTTCCTGGGTACAAGGAAGTCGAAGCAGCAGCTATTCAGCAAATTATTGAGGACCAAAAAGCGCATGAACTAACTGTCGTGACTGACGGCGAACACGGGCGGTCAATGTGGCATCTGGATTTTTTATGGGGCTTAGAAGGTATTGAACGTTACATCGCAGAACATGGTTACCCATTTGAAGACTTAGATGGTGGACATTTTGAAACACGAAAAGATATTGGTTTACGTATAACGGCTCCTTTATCTGGTAAAAATCATCATTATTTACAGCTTTATAAAGACACGAAAGCACAAGCAGACGATCATGATGTAAAAATCACTGTTTGGGGTATTGCACATGCGTTCACGGAGTTAACCGTCTTTAATGATTTGGTTGGTGAAGGACAAGTCTATGCAAACACAGAAGAATTACGTGATGGTTTAATTCATGCGTATAAAGAGTTCTTAACCGAATACAAAGCTGCCGGTGGCGAAATCGTGCAGTTTGATGATTGCTTATGGGAAATTTTTGCAGAAGATAATGAAAAAAGTTTCGCCACCCAAGGACCCGAACAATTAAATGCTTGGGCAGATGAATTTGTTGCTCTTAACAATGCTGTAGCGGACTTTGGCCATGAATTAGGGTTGAAAGTTTGGACACATAATTGCCGAGGTAATTACCAAAGTCGTCACGCTTCTAGTGGTACTTACAAAGCAATTGCTGAAAAATTCTTACGTGACCAACATTATGATCGTTTCTTTTTAGAATGGGACGATGATCGTGCCGGAGACATTTCGGCATTAGAAGTGTTAAAAGACCGACCAAATGTGGAAGTCGTTTTAGGCTTATTATCAAGCAAGACTTCCACTTTAGATGATGAAGATCGTGTGATTACCTTGCTAAACAAAGCCAGTGAAATCTTACCAAAAGAGCGCTTATTCTTATCTCACCAATGCGGATTTGCGTCTTGTGATTGTGGGAATGAACTATCTATCGACCAACAATGGGCAAAAATTGACCAAGGTCAAAAAATTGCAGCTACTTACTGGAAATAACCCATAAAACCGCGAACAGTTTAACAACCGTTCGCGGTTTTTTTCTTATTTATTCATCAAATAAAACAAAATTAGTTTTTCCTCGTTGGTCTTCGCTTAAATAATTATCCACTTCTAAGCTTTCTTCCCAAACAGTTTTGATTTGGGTGGCTTGTTCAGCACTTGTTTTTGTTGAAAGTTCTACCATGGTTTTACCGTGGTATTCCCAATACTCAATCTCTGCCGCAATTCCTTGATAGATTCCGGTATAGGTTTGAACACTTGCTGGATCAGTCATTTTGCTGGTATTAAGAGTTGTTTTAAACCACTCATTAGGTTCCCAATCATTTATTTTCTTGGGTACATTCTCTTGCACAGCTTTCAACGCCGCCTGTTCATCCACAAAATTATAAGAAATATTTTTGGTTGTTTTTATTTTTTCTTTGCGACTAACTGATAGCGGGTCTTGTCCATTTTTACTATCAATTTCAAATTTATAATTACTTTCTGAACCTGTAAATCCGTGGCGTGTTAACTCAGCAATGGCTTCCTCTAACGTCAAATCTTGAAACCTCTTTTTATACGTGATATCATACGTATTTTTATTTTCATAGACACGCAAGCGTTGAATAGAATCCTTCGCAAAAAAAGTCCGTTCAGGTGTGTCAAAAAAATAGACTTTCAAACGTTCGTCTTCTTTTGCTGCGAAGGTTGCTTTAATTTGTGTTTTTGAAAAGATCGTTGAATCCAAGTTATATTTAAGTTCTACTTCTGGTTCGATTGTAGCACCATACACAATAGGAGCCGTTTCAATTAAAGGCATACTCAAGATAAAGACGGTACTCAGCATAACTTTTAGCTTTTTCATAAAAACATCCTTTCTCTTTGCTTATTGATTTAACTTGATAATTTCTGACAAGGTCGTTTGCGGTGTACATGCTTGGCTGTGAAAATAAATCGTTTGTCTGGCACCAAGGTAGTTACTGAAATAATAAATCTCATTTGTATCTAAATGGTTTTTAAAAGGAAGATGATTTAAGTGCTCATTCATTTTCCTTAACGCAAATTGTTCGTTAGATACGAAATAAACACCCCCTTTCTCGTCATTCGTTGCTATACGTTTAAGTCGAGGACTTGCTAACAAATCTTGGAGTTCATTTCTAGCTTTTAACAAAAGATTCGCTCGATGTTTCCAATGAAATTGCAACCACTGGTAAATCACCTGATCTACCAAAAGTGGGATTGTCGTTGTTTGATAGAAATAAATTAAGATTTCTAAGCATTTTGATGTAAATTTGCTTTCGATTTTAAATCGATCAAACGCTCCTTGTTCGATGATTTGTCGCATGGTTTCTTTGCTATTCAAATTACTAATTTGTTGACCAGCATTGCCACTGTCAATAAATGCAACATCATAGGTTAGACGTGGAGGAAAATCAATCGGATATAATGGCGAAGTTAATGAAACATCTCCCGAAAAGAAAATATGTTTGTGATGAAAAACTACGCTATACCATACACTACCAATCACGTGACCTGAATTTCCCCATAAAAATTGCAACGCTTCTGTCACTGTTTGCCATGAAGCGGCTTGCGACAACTCAAACGGACAAAAATTTAAAGGTAATTCCGAAGATAACCAATCAGCTGTTATTTCGGATAAGATGACTGGCCCTTGATAATCATAGGCAACTAATAAAGACAGCGCCCCCACATGATCTTGGTGCAAATGAGAAATAAAGACTGCTTGTAATTTCTCTACGTGGCGTTTTTCTAAATGTGGTAAGCGTTGACTGTCATCATTCATGATGCCGCAATCGAAGAGAATGGCTTGCTGATTAATTTCAATGTAAAAACAATTTCTCCCATATTCTCCACAGCCCCCTAATATCTCGATATTAATGGTCCATTCCTCCTATTTTTTACTTTTTTCAATCGCAATAACAAAAATGCACGTAATAATAATTGTTACGACCGCCATCGCCATCCCAGTGTTGACGTTGCCTTGTTCAAACTGACGATAAATAAAGGTCGCACTTGTTTCGACAGATGGTGGTAAGATTAATAATGATCCTACTAACTCACGCATTGAAATAATAAAAGTCATCATCATTCCTGTTAGCACACCGCGTTTGAGTAATGGAAAATAAATGTGCGTGAAAGCTCCTAATTTCGTACGACTGAATACATCTGTAGCTTCAAAAATAGACTCATTTAATTGCAACATATTATTTTTGACATACTGAATAGCATATGGCAAAAATAGCGTACAGTAAGTGATGACTGCCATCGCTTTTGTATTATAAAAACTAACTGGCAACCATGAGGTATTCCAAAATAGCATTAGACCTACCACGAGCACAATTCCTGGAACAATGTTTGGAATCAATCCAAAAAAATCCACCACTTTTTGAGAATAACGTGTTCCCTTATAGATATAAATACCTGCAAAAAAACCGAGCGTTGCTGTAATCACCCCTGTGCAAGCAGCAAATAGAAAA
Organism: Enterococcus sp. DIV2402; assembly: GCF_017426705.2. NCBI lineage: Bacteria > Bacillati > Bacillota > Bacilli > Lactobacillales > Enterococcaceae > Enterococcus > Candidatus Enterococcus lowellii. Next base: position 315,374 of record NZ_CP147251.1, read on the forward strand.
CTATTTAAAAAAGCAGAGAATCCACCATTTTGATTAGTAAACAGTTGACGATACGCCACTAGACTCAAATTACTAAACACAAGTCCATCACCACGAACGGTCATTAAGGAGGTCATTAAAATAGAGAAATATGGAATACCAATAGCTAATAAAAACAGCAAAATTACAAAAACAATTGATACTGCATGGACCCATTTATTCGTAGTTACCGTGAATTCTTTCGTTGCGCCTGACACAGTGCCATAAACAAAACGTTGAATCACTTTTACTTGGATAAGCCATAACACAAAACATAAAACAAACAACACCAGTGAAAGAAAGGTGGCTTTTGGAATATTAACGGGCCAAGAAGCAAGATTGGTGTGAATTTCCGTCGTGAATACGTTGTAACCAATACGTGTCCCAAAAGTTACGGGCGTACCAAACTCCGCCAATGTTTTAACAAAAATAAATAATGCACCGAGTAAAAAACTAGGAATTAATAACGGTAATGAAATTCTAACCCAGTTAAACAAACTATTTTTTCCATAAATTTTTGCCGCTTCCTGAAAAGACCCTTCCAACGTCAACATACTGTTTTTTAGCATCAAATAGAACGTTGGAAAAAGATGCAAGCTCATAATCATTACCATACCAAATAGTGAAAAAAATGGTGCAGAAAGCCCCGATAATTTAGGAAATAACTGCATTAAAAAGCCATTTTTTTGCATAAATAAAATCCAACCCATTGCGCCAATATAAGGCGGTGTCATAAAAGGCAAGGTAAATAAAATATCCAGCCACCCATAATTTCTCAGTTTCGTTTTAGTCGTAATTAACGCTAGTGGAAAAGAAATGACTAGCGTTCCCAAAACAACCCAGCCACCTAATTTTAAGGATTGACTAAGTAAACGATACGTTTGTTTTTCACTAATAATCTGTATCATGCCTGTTAGTGAAAACTGTCCTTCTGGAAAAAAAGCATAATGAAACAATGCCATAATCGGCAACAAAGTGAAGAAGCCTAGCGCAAAAGACACGCCTAGAAAATATTTTTTATTCGCAATCATACAACAACCTACTTTTATTGTTGAGAAATACTACCAAACTCTTGTAGCACTTCCACTTGTTTATCTTCAGAATCTTTCCATTCCACTTTAATTTGTTGAATCTCTTCTAATGAAGCTCGATCTTTTACCGCAATCTCACTATTACCAGGTAATAGATACGCGTCTGCAACTAAGTTTTGCCCTTCATCTGAAAGTAAAAAATCAACAAACGCTTGTGAAGCAGACACTTCTTTAGCTGTTTTAGTAATTCCTACAGCTCGTGGACTTACAACAGTGCCACTTTCAGGATAGACAATATCGATTGGTTCACCATCTGCTTTGGCTTTATAGGCCATATAATCAACCCCAGAAATGGTGGCATTTTTTTCACCAGTAATGACTGCATCAAGCGCGCTTTTATTCGCTCCCATAATTTGCATCCCATTTTCAAACCAAGACGTTAGCATGTCCCAACCTTGATCCGTAGACGTATAACCATATAAAAAATCTAAAGCTGAACCTGATAAAGATGGATCCGGCATATTGAACGTTTCTTTCCATGTTTCATTTGCTAAATCTGACCAATCTTTTGGTACTTCTGTCACATTTTTGGTATTGTACGTAATTCCTAACGCAGAAGCGCTGTAACCAAAATAGAAGTCATCCGCATCTGTCCAGTCAACGTTCAATTTATCTTTTCCAATTGCCTCTGGATACGCTTGTAGCTCGCCTGCTTGTTTTAAACTATCCATAGAGCTTAATGAAGCTAAAACTAATACATCCGCAAGTGGTTTCCCTTTTTCTGCTTCTAGTTTAGCTAAGATTTTTCCAGTAGTTCCTTGAAATAAGTTGACCTTCACCCCTGTTTTTTCTTCAAAAGCCACTTTCATCTTTTCCGATAGCCCATCTGGACCAGCAGAATAAACCGTAATCTCTTTTCCTGCCAGATTTTCTTGTTCTGTATTAGTTGTTTCATTTGCTTTAGAGGTAGTTTCAGTATTGGATTCTGAAGCTTTCCCAGTACATCCTGCTAAAGCAACTATTCCTAACATTAAAACGCCTAATTTTTTCATTTTCATCTTGTTATCCTCCAATTTTAATTAAATGCTGTTCTTCAAAATAAACCTCGCATAAATCATCTGTAAAATAAGGTTTTTCTGAATAAAATAGCCAAATAAACTCCCCGACTACGCCTTGTACAATATAGTGTTGTCCCGTAAACTGACTTCGAACAACACGAACCGTTCGCTGAAGCGTTGTTTTTGCTGTAGGTGCCACTTGAATAGATTCTGGGCGAATCACCACGTCTGCTTCAAAATGATTCGTTTTCCCAATAAAATGAGCGACATAATGATTGGCAGGTGCTTCATAAATTTGTTTAGGTGTTCCAATTTGGCTGACTTTTCCTTTTTCCATGACAATAATTTCATCTGACATTGACATCGCTTCGTTTTGGTCATGCGTGACAAAAATTGCCTGACTATCTGTTTGATTAATTAATTGCACAATATCTGTCTGCATTTTTTCACGCAAAACGGCATCAAGTGCTGACAATGCTTCATCAAATAAAATAACTTTAGGCTTAGGTGCCAATGCTCGAGCTAACGAAACTCGTTGTTGTTGCCCGCCAGATAGCTCATTTGGCTTTCTTTTCGCAAAGTCCTCTAAATTTACCATACGTAAGGCAGTCATTACTTGCTGTTCTTTATCTGACTTACTTCCAGATAAACTGTAAGCCACATTATCAAATACTGTCATATGAGGCCACAAAGCAAAATCTTGAAAAACCATTGCCAAATCTCGTTGGTTAGGACGAACATTTATTTTTTCTTCTTTTGAAAAAATTCGTTTTTGATCAAAAAGAATCTCTCCAACATCCGGTTGCACTAATCCCGATACTATTTTTAATAAAGTTGTCTTGCCACAACCCGATTCACCAAGAATAGTGGTAAATTTTTGAGTTAAATTTAAGGTAATATCATCTAAAACAACTTTATTGTCATATTGTTTTCGAATACCTTTTAATTGAATCGTCATTTATTATTCCTCCTCGTAATCATCATACTTGGTGAATTTTGATTTAACGTTAACGAATTGTTAACATTAAATCAAAATAACTACGATAAACTAAAAGAAACAATCAATTATTCGAATTTTTGAAAGGATGTTTCGATGAATTACTTTAAATTACATGTTTTTTGCAAATTATGTGAACGCAAAAAAGGCGCAACCGTCGCCAAAGAACTCGACATTACCCCTTCTACAGTTTCTTTTCATATTCAATCATTAGAAAAAGAACTAGGTATTCAATTGTTTTATCGAAAAGCCGGGCATTTCATTCTAACGAAACAAGGTGAAGTCGTGTATCGTTACGCGCAACGCATCATCAATTTGCAAGAAGAACTTATGTATTTTGCTAAAACTAGTCAGCAAGGAACACGTGGCCTGTTCCGATTAGGTGTCAGTGGACTCGCAAATCAAATTTTTTTACCAGAAATTATCCATCAATTTTCAACCTTATATCCACAAATACGCTTATCTGTGGTTTCTGATACCTCACCAGAAATCGAAAAATTAATCGCCAGCTTTCAACTAGATTATGGTATTCTGATTGGCTCTCCTAAAAAACATCCTGATTTAGTTTATGAAAAACTTGGCACTGACCAACTCAAATTGGTTTTTGGTATCAATCATCCGTTTACAAAAAAAACAGTCATTACCAAAGCAGATATTTTGAATCAAACACTATTGTTCCATGAAAAACAAAGCTCGAGTAAATCAATTCTGGAACAATGGCTAGATTATCCCATCAAAGAATTAAATGGTATTGAATTGGATTCTGTCACCTCAATGAAAAAAGTATTGGAATACGGACAAACCGTTGCTTTCATTTCAGAGTTATTAGTTCAAGAAGAGCTAACTTCTCAGACGCTAGCTAGTAGAAAACTAGCTGATTTAGGCTTAACTCGCACAATTTATCTCGTAAAAAACAAATCTTTCTTTGATGATGCCATTAGTTTAAACTTCAAAGAGTTACTAGGTAACATCGTGGTAACCCCACAGCTACCACCTAGCATAAAAACAGAAGAAACTATTGATATATAAGCAAAAAAACTCCCTCGATAATTTTATACCGAGGGAGTTTCAAGGTTATACCTCGTAAACATTATCCATACTACCTTCCACATCTACAAAGTAATTTTTGATATTTTCTCGTTCATGATAGACATTGACCTGCCCATTTAAGTATGGTCGGGGATCATAACGTAACGTGCGACTTTTAAAGAGATAAACATCCCCATTTTTTTCTGTATATGAACAAGTCAGCAATATTTGATACTGATGATTAATTTGGATAGAGGAGTAACCAATCTCTAAATTTTGACAAACCAACATTTTTCCATTTTGCTTTAACTCTTCCGCTCGTTGTTTTTTGCGCCATTGAATAATAAAAATTGTGGTACCAATGATGATTAAAATCAACGCTGGTGTTCCAAAAGCAAATAGGAAAATCCGACGAAATATTCGCAAATTTTCCTCCGTATATGGTTGTCGTACACCATTTAACGTGAAATTAAAATTATCCGGGCTAAAGGTGACGACTTGCATAATAACTGCTGGAATGAAAAATACTACCCCCATTCCACCTAGTAGATAACTTACCCAACTATAATTGACATAAATACTTTTCTTTCTCATCACACCCACTCCTTTATAATTTATTATATCTATTGTACCGTAGTTTTATCATAATTTGGAGAGAAGCGGTTACACGTATGAATAACGATAAGCGATACAATGCCCTAAATAGCAAACCATCCGAATGCTAGAGGAATTGCTACTCACTCTAATCATCCGGATAGTTTATAGTGTTACTTCTGCTTATTTCGCTAATTTCCTTGTTTTCATTACGGTACGAGTGGTTCCATAGGTAAAGACGATAATTCCTAACCAGATAAATCCAAACGCCGTAAATTGCGCCAGAGAGTACGTTTCATGAAATAAGAAAACAGCAAACAATAACATAATCGTGGGATTAATATACTGAATAAATCCTAACGTAATGTAAGACGTACTCTTTGCTGCTTCCGCAAACAATAGCAATGGAATTACCGTTACTACCCCTGCTCCCATTAACAAAAGATTTGTTTGAACAGAATAATGCATAAAACCAATTGGTGAAACGAATAAAATATACAATAAAGAAAATGGTAACATAACAAACGTTTCCACCGTTAATCCTGTCATCGAACTGATTGGGATACGTTTTTTAATTAATCCGTAAATACTAAAAGAAAAAGCCATAATGAGAGAAGAATAAGGTACTTTTCCTGTTTGAATGGCAAGTAAAACCACGCCAATTACGACCAAACTACAAGCAATTTTTCCACTACGGCTTAATTGTTCTTTTAACACTAGTGTTGCCAGCAAGACATTGACCAAAGGATTAATGTAATAGCCCAAACTAGCTTCCATAACATGTCCTTCACTAACTGTAAAAATAAACGTGAACCAATTAATTGAAATCAATAGTGCAGCTAAAATCATTAAAAATAAGTAGTTCTTATTTTCCCATAAACGTTTTAATTCTTTAACAAATTGCGACCAGCTACCACTCAGCGCTAAAAAAGCAATCATAAAAATAAATGACCAAATAATGCGATAACACATCGTCGCAAGCGGCGAAACATCTGTGAGCAGTTTCCAATATAGCGTAATGAACCCCCAGAAAACATAGGCGCCAATCCCAAATACTATTCCCTTATTTTTCATACTATCTTCTTGCCTTTCCATCAACCGAAAAGCAGCTCCTCCTCATTGAATTATATCTATTATAGCGGAAAACTTATTTTTTTATAGCATTTTCTGAAAAAATAAAAAAACTGCTTTTCTTTTTCTGAAAAGCAGTTCATATTTTACTTATTAAATAAAAAATTCATCCAAAATGGTGCGAACTTCATCCGTGGATTTCGTATTCATTAAACGTACTCGTAAATCACTCGCTCCAGGAAAACCTTTCACGTAAATTTTAAAGAAGCGATGTAATCCAACGATAGAACGTGGAACCATTTCAGCATATTGATCTTGTAAATCAAGTTGTAGACGTAACAAACCCAGCAATTCTTTAGAAGTATGCGCTTTTGGTTCTTTTTCAAAAGCATAGGGATTTTTAAAAATTCCACGACCAATCATCACGCCATCAACGCCATATTGTTCCGCTAACGCCAGTCCTTTTTGACGGTCCGGAATATCACCATTAATCGTAATCATTGTTTGTGGTGCCAAACGATTGCGTAGTTCCACTATTTGCGGAATCATCTCCCAATGTGCATCGACTTTACTCATTTCCTTACGCGTACGTAAATGGACAGATAAATTGGCAATATCTTGTTGCAACAAATGCGTAATCCAACCTTCTAATTCCGCCGTTTCAGTAAAACCAATTCGCGTTTTTACACTAACAGGCAATCCCCCTGCTTTCGCCGCCTCAATCAATTCCGCTGCCGCTTCGGGACGTCGAATCAGTCCACTTCCCTTACCGCGATCGGCAACATTTGGTACAGGACACCCCATGTTGATGTCAATTCCCTTGAAACCCATCTCTGCCATACCAATACTCATTTGACGGAAAAATTCTGGGTTATCCCCCCAAATATGCGCCACCATGGGTTGTTCGTCCTCAGTAAAAACTAACCGCCCACGTACACTTTGAATGCCATCTGGATGACAATAACTATCCGAATTCGTAAACTCCGTAAAAAAGACATCTGGTGCCCCTGCTTCTTTCACCACATGACGAAAAACCACATCCGTCACATCTTCCATTGGCGCCAAAACAAAAAATGGTTTTGGTAATTCCGCCCAAAAATTATTAGTCATTATATACTTCCTTCCATCTACCCATTTGTAATTTGTGGGTTCTTCCGACTGAAAACATGGTTATTATACTAGGAATAAAGAGGAGATGCAAAGGTCGGGATCGAATCGGTTAGTTCTTATTTTAAAATTCCAGTTTCATTGGTTGACATTTTTAAACCAATAAATTAAAATTCATTTATCAAACGGTTTAAATAATTAAACCATAATTCGGAGGAATACAAATTGAGAACAACAATGAATGCCGCATTAATTAAACACTATAAACAAGATTTACCCACTATTGAACAAGTACCTATGCCAAAGATTGGGGCTAATGATGTTTTAATAAAAATCGTTGCAGCAAGCATCAATCCAATTGACTTAAAAACAAAAGATGGTGGCTTAAAGATGCTTCTAAAATACGAAATGCCGTTGATTTTAGGAAGTGATTTTTCAGGTATAATTACCGAAGTCGGTGCTGCAATCACAAACTTTAAGGTGGGTGACCCTGTCTATGGCCGTGTTCAAAAAAATCGTATTGGCACTTTTGCAGAATATATTGCAGTCGCTCAAGGCGATATTGCGATTAAACCAGCTAATTTAACATTTGAAGAAGCGGCTGCCATTCCACTCGTAGGATTAACTAGTTATCAAGCTTTACATGATATTATGAAGATTAAACCCAACCAAAAAGTTTTAATTCAAGCTGGTTCTGGTGGTATTGGAACAATCGCCATTCAGATTGCTAAGATGCTTGGTGCCTATGTTGCAACAACAACGAGTGCCAAAAATTTTGAACTCGTCAAATCACTTGGTGCAGATCAAATCATTGATTATCGAACAGAGAATTTTTATGATAAGTTGCATGATTATGATTATGTTTTTGATACTCAAGGTGGAAAAATTCTTGAAAATGCTTTTAAAATCATTAAGCCTGGTGGCAAAGTTGTTAGTATTTCAGGACTACCAAATGAACGTTTTGCAGAAGAATATCACCTTCCTCTTTGGAAAAAACTAGCCTTTCGCTTGGTGACACGTAATTTAACAAAACTTGAAAAAGCTGCTCAGGCAGACTATCATTTTCTATTTATGAAACCAAGTGGGAAACAATTGGAAACGTTGCGAACCTATTTTGAAGCTGAGACCTTGAAACCAGTAATCGATAGAATCATTCCTTTCTCAGAAATTGCTGATGCTTTTAATTACTCACATTCTGGTAAAGCTAAAGGAAAAATCATTCTAAGAATAAGTGCTATTGAAAAAAGCTAGGAAATCTTTATAAAAGATTTTCTAGCTTTAATTCGTTAATTAAGAGTTTGGCTACCGCTTTGACTGAAAATGGATTTTGACCAGTGATAATCCGCCCATCTTTGACAGCATATTCACTATAAAAACGTTTCTTTTTAAAATTTGCTCCATGTTTTTTAGCTACTTGTTGATTTAAAAATGGTACAACTGATTTTTTCCCAGCGATTATTTCTTCAGTTGTCGTAAACCCTGTAATGTTTTTTCCAGAAATGACGTACTTTCCTCTTTCATCTTGAATATCCAATAAACCAGCAATTCCATGACACACAGAAGTCAGATAGCCCTTATTGTTATAAATTGCTAAAGCAATTTTTTGAAGTTGCGTATCTTTCGGAAAATCCCACATCACACCATGACCACCTGTATAATAAATAGCGATATATTCTTCAGGATTAATCTGACTGGGTTTTAAAGTATTAGTTAATGCACGTTGAACAAAATCTTCACTTTCATAAATTGATAGAATAGACTCATCTGTATATTTCATGCTTCTAGGATCAAGAGGTACAAAACCGCCTTTAGGACTGACATAATCGACTTGTATGCCGACTTTTTGCATTTCTTCTACAAATTCTGTCGCTTCTCCTAACCATAGTCCAGTTGGTTCCTTTGTTCCTTGATAACGAGTAACATTCGTTTCCACAATCAATACTTTTTTCATAAGAATCACTCTTTCACCATAATTTGTGTGACACTATCTAATAATTTTTTCAGTCTTTCAATTTTTTGTGTTTCGTGAGTTAAATAATAATAATTTTTAGTGCCTTCGCTATGATAATCAACAATGTTTGCCTCTTTTAGAATTTTCAAGTGATGGGAAACAGCTGGGCGAGATAACTTAGTATCTTCGGTTAATTCCGAAACACGTACACCTTTGCACGCGCCTTCTTCTAATAAACGAATAATGATTGCTTGTCTTTTTTCATCACCTAATGCAATCAAAAAATCACTGACTTCTGAAAATTCTTTTTTTAATTCAGTAAAATCTGCCATATTCCAACCTCGGTTCATATTTTTAAACCATTAAATCACTAATACGTAAAATTGTCAATAATCACGTCTAATCATTCCTTTTTTTCATCAAAAACCCCACATTTACATTGCTAGTAAATGTGGGGTAACTGCGTTTATTTGATTTAATTTGCTAATATCGCTGTCGTCAACAAATCTCCTTGCTTCACTTTCGTCTCATCTGTTTCAATGATATCTGCATAATCGGGTGTATTTGTTACGATAATTGGCACTTGTGTACTGTAACCTGCTTTTTCAATTTCGGGAATATCAAAGCTAACTAATTTATCCCCTTTTTTCACAGTATCTCCCTGTTTCACAAATGCTGTAAAATATTTTCCTTCCAATTGGACAGTATCAATACCAATATGAATCAATAGCTCCATCCCAGCATCTGAGATAAGACCAATAGCATGATTTGTTGGGAATAATGTCATAACCGTTCCGTCAAACGGCGCCACGACCTCCCCTACGGTTGGTTCAATTACGACACCTTTTCCCATAATTCCTTCTGCAAATGCCGCATCTTTTGCTTCATTCAATGGTAAAACCGTTCCTTCGATTGGTGCAAAAATATCTTCTTTCGCTAATTTCTTTTTGGGAGTATTAAATGAACTTTTTGCTTCTTCTTTACTCATTGCAATAGTTGGTTCATCATCTTTAAAACCAATTAACCAAGCTACAGCAAAACCTGCTACCAAAGCAATCGCATCTAAAATCATGCTATAAATAGCTAATTTAATATCACCATCAGGAGAAATTGAACCTGTATAACGGAAAATACCTAAACCGCCCAATTGATACGCTTGAACACCTAATGCCATGGCTGCTGCTCCCGTAAACCCACCTACCACACAAGAAGCCCAAAACGGTTTCTTTTTAGGTAAAGTGATACCATAAATTGCTGGTTCAGTCACACCAAAAATTCCTGAAATAAACGCTGGAATACTTAGTTCCTTTAATTTTAGATTTTTTGTTTTTAACATTACCGCTAAAACAGCTCCTGTTTGAGCAAATGAAACACTACCACTAGGTGTTAATAACGCTGTCGGTTGACCTTGAGACAATGCAATGATGGCAAATGGAATCAATGCCCAGTGCATACCAAACATCACCAAGATTTGCCAAGAGAAACCTAGAATCGCACCGTAAATAATTGGGTTGAATGTTTGAACAGCAATTAAAGCATTACCCAATGCATCAGAAGCAATATTCATAACTGGTCCAATTACCATAAATGTTAATGGAATAGTGATAAGTGCCGTAAAGAAAGGAACCAAGAATAATTTCACTACATCTGGAATAATTTTTCTCAATTGTTTTTCAAGAAAAGCGGCAAAAGCCGTTGCTGCGATAATTGGCATTACCGTAGAACCATAACCTGCTGCTGGAATTGAAAATGGAATACCAAAAAAGTTTAATCCCCCTGCTTCAGCAAATTGACCTGTAATAGAACCATCAATAAATCCTGTATAAACGAGACTAGATGCGATCATCATCCCCACAAAAGGCGAACCACCAAATTTGGTCATTGCTGTATATCCAATGAAAACTGGTAAGAATAAGAATAGACCATCGCCCATTGCATTTAACACTGCATACGTTGATGTTGCTGCAAATTCAGCACCTAATGCGAATGAAAGAATAGCAGCTACCCCTTTTAACATACCGGCTGCCGATAAAGGTGCTAAAATCGGTTGGAAAATACTTGAAATAATATCTACAAATTGGTCAAATAAATTACCTTTTGGTCCTGTATTCGTCTCTGGTTCTAGTACACCCAAGACAGCATCAACATCTTTACGTACATCTGGCACATGATTCCCAATAACGACTTGGTATTGTCCTCCAGATTGCATAACTGTCACAACACCATCCATATTTTTTAATACTTCTGTGTTAGCTTTGCTTTCATCTTTTAGTTTAAAGCGCAAACGTGTAATACAGTTTGTAAGAGAATTGACATTCTCTTTGCCACCTACTTCTCTTACAATATTTTTTGCTAGTTGTTCATATTTTCCCATAATATTTTGCCTCCAAAATTAATTTTTTTGTTTTTTAATCTAGAGGTTTCGCCAACTGAATGTAACGATCCTAACCCGTCCATCGGGTGTCTCTACTCCTTTCATTGGTTGGTATTTTAAGAGTGTTCTCTTATTTCGTTTTTTCAATAATACGTGCAATATGAATAGTAATGTACACTTGTTCGTCTTTAGAAGCTTGATAGTGCCAACGCGTATCCAGCAATTCAACAACTTTCTTAGTCGCTTCAAATGCTTCTGGATATTTTTTATTAATTAACACAAACAATTCATTTTCTACCGCATCTTCTTCGATTTCATCCAATCGGGCATTTAATACCCGTTCTGAGAAAAAGCGTAAATGTGTAATAAATCGTTGGAAATAAATATCATTTTCGGCAAAATTAATTTTCAAGGTATATTTAATTACCGTTAAAATTTCTTCAATCATTTGAGTTAGATTAATAGCGGCTTCATTAGTTGAATCTATTTCGGCATTGACAATGTGTAACGTTAAAAAACCAGACTCATCATCGGATAATTCAATACCCATTTTTTCATTAACAAATTGAATCCCTTTACGAGCAATGGCTAATTCTTCTGGGAAAAAACGTTTAATATCCCAAAGTAGAAAATTTTTCATTTGAATTCCTTTTTTTGCTCGTTGAATAGCCGTGTGTAAATGGTCAGCAAAAGAAATAAAGCTTGTTTCATTAAATTCTTTATTCAATTTTTTTTTCGCATAATTTAAAATATCAAACGCAATGGCGATTACATCTTCAGGAATTTCAGAAAGCATTTGTTCAATACGAATCGATTCGACTTGATTTTTTATTTCAAAGACTTTTTCAATACGACTTTTATCGACTTGAAATCCTGGCTTTTTCTGAAAACCTAAGCCATTTCCCATTAAAACAACTTCTTTTTGGTCATCATTTAGTGCCACCACTACATTGTTATTCAAAATCCGTAGAATTTCCAACCATCTCACCCTTTTCTGGATTCAATATTATTGAATAAAAAAAGACCTAAACGACAACACAAAAAAGTGGTCATTTAGGTCTAGCTTAACTCAATAATAACTATCCTAGAACAAAGATACTACTTTTAGAAAGCGTTGTCAATATTGTTTTATAAGTGTTCATAATTATTTTCGTAAATTTACTTATTCTAAAAAAAAGGTTCTTAACAAAATGGAAAGCGTTTACCAAAAATGAAAAATATGTGATACTATTTTTATAAATAACAAAGGTTGGTGAAATCCAATGACAAATTAATTTTGTTGCTCCGTTACTTTCGTTCAACGAATGGAGAAAACGATGTCCCAAAATAAAAAATTACAACAACTTTTTATGAAATTAGATGATATTTATCAAAAAACAAACTATAACGGTGCTTATGGGATTGTTACTGCCGATGAGATTTTGCATACAAATACAAGAGGTTTCAGCAATTTTGACACTAGCTCCCCTTTTGAACCTACAACAAAAACATGCATCGGTTCTTTAACCAAACAATTTACAGCGACTACGCTATTGCTACTAGAAGCCGAACATAAACTTAATTTAAACATGACTCTTGCAGAATTTTATCCTAACTATGTGTATGCAAAAGACATTACTCTCATTCAAATGATTCATATGACGTCAGGAATTCCTAATTATACAGATGTCATTTACGAAGAAAGCTTAAAGAAATCGGCTGAACAAGATATTTCTGAGCAAATGGCACATTTCATCGTCACTAAAACACTCGATGAGGACAGCACCCCATTGGCAAAAATTTTAGAAAAACTCAATGTCTTCCCCTTGGATTTTCAACCAGGAAGCAAATTTGCTTATAGCAATACGAATTATGGCTTGTTAGGAGAAATCATTACCAAAGTAACTGGCCAACCATTTAGTCACTATTTTGAAGAAAAAATTTTCAAGCCATTAAATATGACTGCTACTTCTACCACCTCGCTTGATTCGCAAGCAATTAGTTATCGCTGGGTTGATGGAAAACGCCAACGGTTCGAAACCGGTTTACTAGATTCAGCAGACGGTGGGATGGTGTCTACTTTAGAAGATATGATGAAGTGGCTACAAGCCATCTTGAACCAACAAATATTGTCTACTGCTGAATGGGAACGCGCCTTTACCCTTTGCCACAATCACTATGGATTTGGCTGGATGACACTCGATGACTGGTATTATCACGGTGGCGAATACCTCGGTTTTTACGCCGAAATATTTATTCACCCAACAACCAACATTGGCAAAATCATGCTCTACAATTTGGAAGCAGATAGCGAATTAGACCAGCTTTCGATGGATGAGCGGTCTGTTTGGCGAGAGGCGTTAATTCAGTTATTCCAAAATAATTAAAAGTACGGGAGCTAAATAATTTTTATTTAGCCCCATATTTTATCTAGCATCACTACTAGTGACCTTATCTACTTTTCTTCCCACCAACATTCGCCAACAAAGTAAACACACAAGCCATAAGAAACGCACAGACCATCACAATGACTGTTGCCACTAAGTTATCATTCGACATTAACGGAGCCATGAATGCCGGAACATAGGCTGTTGTGCGAACGTTCAAAAGCCCGACAAGAGTGCCTGCTAAGGTTGCTGCTAAAATAGTGCCTCCGAAAACTTTTTTATTCGAAAACATAAATGGATAGGCGGCTTCCACAAATGTACCAAACAAGAGATTAATAAAAATATTAGCGATTGCCGTTGGACGATCGCCTGCATTTCTTGGTTTGATAATGTAAGCTAACTGAATGCCAGCACAAACAATCACTAAACAAACCATATCAATTGCTCCTAAAAAGCTAAAACCGGTTGCTTCCATTTCTAATAGAACAATTGGTAAAATTGCTGCATGATAAACCCCACCAATAATTGCAAACCAAATAAGTGCCCCAGCAACAGTGCCAGCTAAAATTGGATTAAACGCTAAGACAGCATCAATCGCCTGTTTAATCCCATTTCCAAGCGTTAATGCTATTGGCGATAATAGATATTTCCCAACTAAACCAGCCAATAATCCCGCAAGTCCACCGGCAGCAATATTAATGGTCGTCCCGGGTACGCCATGTTTAAAACAAAAATTACTGATATAATACACTAAAATCCCCGCAAGAATCCCGACAGCCATCCCACCAATAATTCCGCCATCGACTGCTAACGCGCCAGCTAAGACGCCCGCAACAATTCCGACTTCATCCATTCCTGAAATTTGTTTGGCTGCAATGGTTGCGACAATGACCGGTAAAAAGCCAACTAATGTTGTGAAAATATCTTCTAGTCCAGAAAGACCAGGTAGTTTACTTAAAGCTAGACTCAACGCCATTCCAATAAAACCCGGCATTGCCGCCATCATAATTCCCCGCAAGCTAATCCGTTTAAACACATTCGTTTCAAGTTGTTGATTGCCTGCACTCCCAATGACCGGCGTATATTTTAACTGCCATTCTTTTGCAAAAGCTGAAATGGCTGAAATAGCTCGTGTACGATTCGTAGTACCCGTTGTTCCTGATTGCGCAATAATTCGTACGCCTAAGCTAGCCGTCTCCGCCATGGAGGTTCCTCCCGTACCTGCTACAGGAATTTTCATTGTTGCCGCAGCAGATAATGCTTGATTATTGACACCTTTAGGATCACAACTCAAAAGCATCAACCCATCAATTTCTCCATTTAAGATTCGTTGCGCTAACTGTTGATCCGTCATTTTAGCTTGCTCATTAATTTCTGATAGTTTTTGCTGCTTGCCACTGATTAATTGTCCTACTTCATCAAGGCTAAACAAAGCGGCAGCCATATCCATAGAAATTTTGTCCATACTACCTTCTGTTAAAATAAACTGAATAGCAGAAACTTCAATACCTGCCGCCTTTGCTTGAGCAAAAATTTCGGCCATCATTTTTTGTGGATCAGCCCCACCTTGTGAACGTAAATTTCCACCACTACTCCCAATTACTGCAATTTTTTTCATATAGCCCACCTGTCTTTTTACTTCTCGTTTTCAACCAAAAAACGAGAAAAGAAAAAATATTCTGATAATTATAACTAATATTCATTATAGAATTTACCCTGACAGAATGAAAGAAAAACTTATTAAGTACACGATAGAATAAAATGATCATCTTTCAAGCGATACCTAAACCATGACAGTATCGATGAAAAAAGTAATTTTAGTTATTATAAATAAAAAAATGGTTTTACAAATTGAATTTCCCCACCAGATATCCTATCTTAAATGGATCTATTTCGCCATACGACAGCTCACAAAGACAATCTTAAGTCCACCATTTGAAACCAAACTCTTGCTAGTAATTCAAGTTCGTTACATCAATTTGGTTTCAGAGTATGGACTTAAGTCCATACTCTATCCGATGCATTGTAAGCGATTTACTAAAATGATAGATTACTTTTTAGATACGTATCTAAAAAATGTAAATAAGGAGGTTGTTTTGATGAAAGAAAATGTTAGTCAAGCAATGCAAAAATTTTCTCGATCTGTTATCGTTCCTGTAAAATTCATGGCTGTTATGGGTTTATTCTTAGCTTTTTCAGTTATTTTACAGCTTCAATTTATGCCTAGTTTTCTACAAACATTTGGCACATTGATAAAAACCATGATGGATAGCATGTTGAATAATTTATCATTAATTTTTTGTATAGGTATCGCTTCTTCTTTAGCTAACAAGAAAAAGGTTGAAGCCTCCCTCATCGCTTTGATTTCATTTCTTTTTTTTCTAGCAGCGAATAATGCATGGTTAATTCTAACGAATCAAATCGCTAATCCAGGAGAAATGGGATTGTTTGGGACAGGGCAAGGAATGGTTTTAGGTTTTCAAGTTGTTGATATGAATGTATTTTTAGGAATGATTATTGGTTGTATAGTTGGTTACTTCCACAATAAATTTTCAGATAAAAAATTTGTTGATTTCTTAAGTATTTATGGTGAATCTCGCTTTACGTTCATGTTACTTATTCCTGTCATTTTAATTTTAGCAGTAACAATGTGTTATATTTGGCCAATTGTCAATGGATTGATTTCATCACTATCTGGCTTTATTTTAACAACAGGGTTAATTGGCGTATTCGTGTACTCATTCGGAAATCGCTTCTTAATCCCTACTGGTCTTCATCACCTATTATGGATGCCGTTTTGTTTTACCGCACTTGGCGGTACAGCAGAAATCAATGGGCAAGTGTATAGCGGTGCAGCAAACATTTTTTATGCGCAAATGGCTAATGCTAGCACAATTACTACCTTAGACCCCTCTTTAAGATTTGCAACATTCGGTTTTGTAAAAATATTTGGTTCGATTGCAGTTGCTTTAGCAATCATCTACTGTGCGAAAAAAGAAAGAAAAGATGAAGTAAAAGGGATGGTTTTACCTTCAATGTTTGTTGCATCTGTAGCAGGTATCACCGAACCTTTAGATTTCTCCTTCTTATTTGTTTCGCCTCTACTATGGTTCGTTCATAGCGTATTAACTGCTATCTCAGAAACACTTTTATGGGCATTAGGCGCAAGGACATATATGCTCTATGGATTGATAGACACCATTGTATCAAATTCAGCATTTAGTCCAAGTGTAACCAAGTTTTATATTGTGATTATCGTAGGAATTATTATGAGTGTCATTTGGTTCGTAATCTTTGTTTTCTTGATTAGAAAATTAGATATTAAAACTCCTGGCAGAGAGAATTTAGAATTAGCCGCTGAGGATAATGTTATAACTACCTCAGAAGTAGAAGAAAATAGTCAATCAGAATTGTTAAATTCTAATGACGTTGCTTTAGTCATTGATGGATTAGGTGGTCCAAATAACATTGAACATGTAACAAATTGTTTTACAAGATTAAGAGTTACTGTAAAAGACGAAAACAAAGTTGAAAAAGGGATATTAGAAAAAGTTTCTCAACAAAAAGGGATCGTTGAAAATGGAAAAAATATTCAAGTTGTTATTGGTATGGGTGTACAAACTTTCAAAGAAGAAGTATGCGATGTCTTAGGAATTACAGAATAATATGAATCAAGGAGTGGATTAAATATGGAAAGAAAAAAACAATCAGTCGTTATCGCAGGAGGCGGAAGTACTTATACTGCGGGAATTGTTATGATGTTAATTGAAAATCAAGATAAATTCCCTTTACGCACATTGAAGTTTTACGATAATGATCAGAAACGTCAGGAGATTGTTGCCAAAGCTTGCGAAGTGATTGTAAAAGAAAGAGCCCCAGAAATTGAATTTATTGCAACAACCGATCCCGAAGAAGCATTTACAGATATTGATTTTGTCATGGCTCATATCCGAGTAGGTGGATTAAGTATGCGAGAAAAAGATGAAAAAATTCCTTTAAAATATGGTGTTGTAGGACAAGAAACTTGTGGACCTGGTGGAATGGCCTATGGAATGCGTTCTATTCCGGGAGTCATTGAGCTGATTGACTATATGGAAAAATATTCCCCAAATGCTTGGATGTTAAACTATTCAAATCCAGCTGCAATCGTTGCTGAAGCAACACGTCGTATGCGACCTAATGCGAAAATCATTAATATTTGTGATATGCCTGTAGCTATTAAGAAATCAATCGCTGATATTCTTGGGCTCGATAGTGAACTTGAAATTGTTGACCGATATTATGGATTAAATCATTTCGGCTGGTGGACTGAAATGTATGACAAAGAGGGCAATGATTTAATGCCAAGATTAAAAGAGCATGTACAAAAATATGGGTATGCTTCTGCTGCTGAAGAAGGTAATCCTTTACTTGAAGAAGCCAGCTGGATGGACACTTTCCAAAAAGCAAAAGATGTTTATGCAATTGATCCTGAAACTGTACCTAATACGTACTTAAAATACTACTTATACTCCGATTATGTAGTTTCTCATGCCAATCCTGATTATACTCGGGCAAATGAAGTAATGGATAATCGTGAAAAAAATGTATTTGCTGAATGCAAGAGGGTCGCAGACAATCAATCAGCAAAAGATACTACTATTGAAGCTGGCGAACATGCAGAGTTTATTGTACATTTAGCAGCAGCATTAGCTTACAATACCTACGAACGTATGCTATTAATTGTAAAAAATGACGGAGCAATTGCTAATTTAGATGATGATGCGATGGTTGAAGTGCCTTGTATTGTAAGTAAACGTGGTTATGAACCACTATGTATGGGTAAAATTCCTCATTTCCAAAAAGGAATGATTGAACAACAAGTAGCAGTTGAAAAATTAGTAGTAGATGCTTATGAACAAAAATCTTATCAAAAATTATGGCAAGCATTGACTCTATCAAAAACAGTTCCTTCAGCTAAAGTCGCAAAACAAATTTTAGATGAGCTAATTGAAGCAAATCAAGAGTGGTGGCCAACATTAAGTTAATAGTCTTCTATCTGAAAGTATGTTATAAAAATGGATAAGATACTATAAGAATTTTATTTGAGATAGGATGAGTACTATTATGCGCTTTACAGATTTAGTAAACGAACATTATGCTGATTTAAACGAAACAGAGTTATTAATGTGTAATTATATCATGGAAAATATCGATATAATTCCCACTATGAGTACACTTGAATTTGCTAGAAATAGTTTATCCTCAAAGTCTTCAGTTATACGCTTTTCACAGAAATTAGGGTTTACTGGATTCACCGAACTTAGAAATTTCATTAAATGGCAAGATCATGAAGAACGTTTTGATGAGCAAATAACTTTTACTAATCAAGTAATTAAAGACATAGAACGTTTATTAAACATCTTGAAAGACCGCAACTGGCTCCCAATTTATCAAATTATTGATTCTGTAGATAATATCTACGTCATTACAACAGGGATTACACAAAAAAATCAGGCAGCAGAATTACAACGATTATTTCTTTTGATTGGTAAACCTCTGCAAATCATTCCTGGAAATGGTAGCTCCAACGAGTTCAGAAGAATCCTTGAGAGACTAACTGAAAAAGATATCGTTTTTGTTTTATCATTATCTGGAGAAAATAATCGGTTAGAATCTATCATTCATCAATTAGAACTTGTTAAAAGCAAAATTGTCTCAATTACCAGTTTACAGAATAATTGGTTATCTGGAAAATCAGATTTTAACTTGTATGCTACAACTAGTCGCAGTCCCTTACCTAAAGATTGGTGGCTACAGACAGCCTCTTCGTTTTTTGTTTTAATTGAAGCTTTTGCTTTTGGATATATGGATTATAAACGCAAAGAATCCTCTTAAACAATTATTTATCTTATGAAACGACGATGTATTCGTCGTTTTTTTATTCGGGTTGAAATAACGGCTTCACCTAAATTTTGATTGCGTAGTTGTTCTAAATTTGACTTATTTCAAATATAAAATATAGTATTAAGAAATTGGATTGACTACTCATTCTAGGTAGTCATGTTAGCCATAGTTATTACTGAGGAGGGTAAAAAATGTTAATTGAACAGCTTAGAAATGAAGAACATTTTACCAATCATGAAAAGGATGTTGCACATTTTATCTTAGACAATATTGATGAAGTTAGTAATATGACATCTGAGCAATTAGCTAAATCTGCTTATACAAGCAAAGCAACAGTAGTTCGTTTATGTCAAAAATTAGGTTTACATGGGTACCAAGAATTCCGACTAAAATTAGTAGCTGAAATCAATCAAAATAATCGCATTAATCGTTTGCTGGCTAATGAACCTATTACTAATGCTAGTAGTTATATGGACATCATGCAAACATTGCCTCTTCTCTATGATAAAGCAATAACTAACACGAGATTGTCTCTTGATAAAAATTGTATGAATCGGATTAATAACTCTTTGAAAAATTTAGATTGCATCAACATTTATGGTACAGGTATTAGCTACATGTTAGCTCAATCTGCAGCCTTTAAATTTTCTACTTTAGGAATCGACTGTTCGGCTTATGAAAGTATTAATGCGCATGCTTTATCTGCTAAGAAAGAAAAGAAAACAATTTCTTTTTTGATTAGTTTTACTGGTGCAAATAGAACAGTAACTCGAATTGCTGAATACTTAAAGCAATCGACAAATAATTATATTGTAGGCATAGTAGGACCACATCATGAAGATATTCAACAATGGTGTGACGAATTAATTGAGATTCCTAACAGAGATTCATTATTGAGCCTAGATATTATTACTTCATTTACCGCAACAAATTATATATTAGATATTTTCTTTTCCATCATTCTTGCTAATAATTATGATGCGCATGTTAAATCTTCAATTGAAATGTTACAATACGAATCCTTACTGTTAAATAAAAATTATGACAGCGTTTTGAATGAAAAAGAATAAATTTGGACTTTTGTTTCAGAAACATAGTCAAATTTTTTGTTATTTTTGAAACGATGGAACTTCCTTTTTTGTAAGCGTTGTCGACCAAAAATGGATATGCTAGACTACGCTTACACATATATATAGGAGGTTTCAACATGGGTAAGTATTATGAGTTGGCGAATATGATTGTAGAAAATGTTGGTGGTAAAGAAAATGTTACTGGTTTAATCCATTGTATCACCAGACTACGATTTACACTCAAAGATGAACACAAAGCAAATGATGATATTTTGAAAGCGATGGACGGTGTGGTTACCGTAATGAAAAGTGGTGGACAATACCAAGTGGTTATTGGGAATCATGTCCCTGAAGTCTACGAAGAAGTAATCAAATTACTAAATCTTAAAGATACGCAGCAACCAGAGACTACACCTGAAAATGGAAAATGGCTAGATAGAGTGATTGCTGTTGTATCAGGTATTTTTCAACCAATATTAAGTATTATGGCAGCTTGTGGAATGCTTAAAGGTTTTAATACATTGTTTGTGACATTAGGTTTATACAGTGATACAAGTGGTGGTTATTTAATTATAAATGCTGCTGGAGATGCATTATTTACATTTTTACCATTATTCTTAGGATACACTGCTGCAAAAAAATTCGGATTAAAGCCAATGTTAGGCTTAGCAATGGGCGCTGCAATGTGTTATCCAGGAATTCAAGCAAGTGCACTTTCTGCGGGGGCTGAACCACTATATACGGTTTTAAATAATACTATGTTTGCTTCACCAGTGTATGTTGATTTCTTTGGACTTCCTATTATTTCAATTGATTATACAGGTACTGTTATTCCTGTGATTTTAGCCGTTTGGTTCGCTGCAAAATGTGAAAAATTATTTAATAAATTTGTACCCGATTTAGTGAAATTTTTCTTCGTTCCAATGTTAACATTATTGATTGCATTACCTATCGCAATTCTGTTCCTTGGTCCTATTGCAACATTTGGCTCCACTTTGATTTCAGAATTCACTCTGGCAATAAGAAGCTTTAGCCCTTTACTTGCTGGAGCAATTGTTGGTGCAACATGGCAAATTCTTGTTATTTTTGGTATGCATTGGGGATTCATTCCAGTTTATATTAATAATGTGATGACTTTAGGCTATGATAACGTAATGATGCCTTTCTTTGCATGCACATTCGCAACATCAGCAGTTGTTTTAGGAATTTTCTTTAAAACGAAAGATAAAAAATTAAAACAAATGGCTATCCCTAACTTCATATCAGGCATTTTCGGCGTTACCGAACCCGCTATTTACGGTATGTTACTTCCATTAAAAAAACCATTCATCATTAGTTGTATTGCAGGTGGAATTGGGGGCGCTTTTTATGGTTACTTTAACTTCAGAAAATTTATTATGGGTGGAATGGGTATTTTTGAATTACCTAATATGATGAATCCAGATGGATCAATGGGTAATATTATTGTAGCTCTAGTAGGAATTATTATTTCTATGGTTGTTGGATTTGTATTAACGATGATTTTCTATAACGAGCCAACTGTTCAACCAATAAATAATCGTATTAGTGATGTAACTACGAATTCCAATCTGACAAAAATAAAGCAAAAAACACATAAACTTTCTGTATTTAGTCCAATTAAAGGAGAAATCATCCCATTATCAGAAGTTGCAGATGAAGCCTTTGCAATGGAGATTTTGGGTAAAGGGGTTGGCATTATTCCAAGTGAAGGATTAGTTGTAGCTCCAGTAGATGGGATTATCACTACGCTATTTCCGACATTACATGCGATTGGAATTACTAGTAATGATGGCGTCGAATTATTAATTCATGTTGGCTTAGATACGGTGCAATTAGACGGAGAGGGCTTTAACGCCTTCGTTAAACAAGGCGACAACGTTATTCAGGGACAAAAATTATTAGAATTCGATATTGAAAAAATACAAAAAGCTGGTTATTCAATTACAACACCTGTCGTAGTCACAAATACAGCCTCTTATCTTAGCGTAGTAAAAGAAAGTGTTCAATCTATAGAAGGAGGCGACTTATTATTAACAATAACTGTTTCATAATTAATTTATGTAGGGAGTGTTTTAAATGACAATAAGGAATGATTTTTTATGGGGTGGAGCTACTTCAGCGAATCAATATGAAGGTGGCTATAATCTAGATGGTAAAGGGTTATCTTCTATGGATATCGTTCCTTCAGGTAACACTCGTTCTGACATCATTCAAGGGTACTTAAATAGTTTCTCAATTGATAATCATTTATACTACCCCACACATAAAGCCGTTGATTTTTATCATCGTTATCAAGAAGATATAGCTTTATTTTCTGAAATGGGTTTTAAGGCCTACCGATTAAGTATTTCTTGGACACGAATTTTTCCTAATGGAGATGAACTTAAACCCAATGAAGCCGGTTTGAAATTTTACGAAAATATATTTAAAGAATGTAAAAAATTTAATATTCAACCCATTGTAACAATCTCTCATTTTGATGTTCCTTTATACCTAGTTAAAAAAATTGGGGCTTGGAAAAGTCGAAAAATGATTGATTATTACTTAAAACTTTGCAAGATTTTGTTTGAGTATTACAAAGAGTACGTGGAATATTGGTTGACCTTTAACGAAATTAATATGATACTTCATGCTCCTTTTATGGCTGCCGGAATTACTTTTAATGCTGAAGACAATGAAGAACAAATTAAATATCAGGCTGCACATCATGAACTTATCGCTAGTTCTCTTGCCACAAAAATGGCAAAAGAAATTAATCCTAACAATAAAATTGGCTGTATGTTTGCCGCAGGAAGTGCCTATCCATACAGTTGTGATCCAAAAGATGTTTGGGAAGCTTTGAAAGTAAATCAAGAAAATTATTTCTTTGTTGATATTCAGTCGCGAGGAAAATATCCTAATTATGCCTTAAAAACATTCCAACATAAAGGAATAACTATAGTAATGGAGGAAAACGATGAACAAATCCTTTCTAAATATCCTGTCGATTTTATCTCGTTTTCTTATTACAATAGTCGATGTATTGCAAATAAAAATAGTGACGCAGAATTGACGGATGGCAATTTATTTGCCACTGCCAAAAACCCGTATCTTAAGACAAGTGAATGGGGCTGGCCAATTGATCCTTTAGGTTTGCGAATTACTTTAAATGAGGTTTATGATCGTTATCAAAAACCAATGATTATTGTAGAAAACGGCTTAGGAGCAGTAGATACAATTAATGATAATGGCAAAATAAAAGATACTTATCGTATACAGTATCTATCCGATCATATAAAAGCTATAAAACTAGCAATCGAAGAAGATGGTGTAGATTTATTTGGATATACTGCTTGGGCAGCATGTGATATCATAAGTGCTTCTTCTGGAGAAATGAAAAAGCGTTATGGATTTATTTATGTTGAGGCAGATGATAATGGTATTGGCACATTTAACCGTCTGAAAAAAGAAAGTTTTTATTGGTATAAAAAAGTAATTCAATCAAATGGAGAGATTCTCTAACAATTACACGTACTAAATAAGTTTGCTCAGTATAAAATTATTTAGTTTCAACAACAGTTCGAACAGTACTCTCTTTGTCTACTATAGCAATAAGTACTGTTCGACTTTATTTTTTAACTATTTATGAAAATTTTTAACTCATCTATACAAAAGAGCACTTCCCAACTTGGAAAGTGCCTTTAAATCTCACCTATAAGTGAAGAAACAGTTTCTAATTACTATGCAAGAGTAAAGTCCTCTCTTTTTTCAACTAAAAATCTATTTCATTCTAACCTACCCCTACCACTTCAAATCCAACAATTCAATCATTTCATGATAAGCTGTTTCGATTCGTTGTCGAGTTTCTTCTGGCACTTGATTAGCGTATTGTCCATCCGGCAAATAATCTTCTGCCAGTACAACTTGAAAATCGTAAGCCTGCATATCACCATACTCAAAATCATAATAAGTATGATTGGGAATTGGTTCTCTGGATACCCACGTAGGATGCAAGGTTACATTACTTAGATAAGTTCGATCGCCTTCTTTGGTAATCTCCACTTCCGGAATGACACCTCTTTCCGTCCAATAATTATAGTTAACCGTTTCATATCGTTGATTTGACAATAAATTCCCCATTGAGTAGATGATGAATTTCTTTTCGCCATCTTTTTCTACTATCTCCGTAGGTTCTGCAACATGTGGATGTCCACCAAAGATAATATCTGCCCCAAAATCAATCATTTGACGATAAACTGTTTGCTGTTCTTCTGTTGGTTCTAATGCATATTCAACACCTGATTGTGGCATAACAATCGTAATATCTGCTATTTTCTCCGCTTCTTTGATTTCAGCTTCAACTTTTTCTATCGATAAATCTTTTAAATATTTGTCATAGTCTTCTTGGCTAATGCTTTCTTCAATTCCGTTAAACCCATAGGAATAAGCCAGCATCGCTACTTTAATACCATTCACTTCTTTCACTAGAATGTCATCGTCATCAACATTGACACCTATTGTGTCTAATCCCGCCTCACGAAAAGCAGTCGCCGTAGTGGTTACTCCTTCAATTCCTGTATCTAGAATATGATTATGTGCCAAATCGATAACATCAAAACCCGCATCTTTAATACTATCAACCACACTTGGTGGCGCATTGAATAAAGGAAAACCACCAATCTCTTTATTCGGATTGATTGTTCCTTCAAAATCGCCTAATGCGATATCTGCCGACGAAATCAGCGGTTTGACTTGGTCATAGTCATTAGCAAAATCGTACCCTTCACCGTCAAACGAACTTAAATAGAGCGGTCGATGATAGAGCATATCTCCACTTGCAGTGACGGTAATTGTTTGCGGTCCTTGATTTTTCGTTTGACTGGTTTTTGTATCACGCACCTCATCTGCATTTTTCGGTGAACTTAGCCCTTTATAAACAATAAAATATCCTGTACTAATAATTGAGATAAACAGCAGTACCACCAACAAACCAAAGATAATCTTTTTTTCTCTCCTAGAAAGCCAACGTTTATCATTCATTTTTTATCACCTTTCCATTGTCTTACTTGAAAACAACTTCATCGTAGCTACGAACATTGTGTGAAAACACACTCAAAACTAATTACGTAATAGGTTCTTTTTATATATTATTATACTGAAAATTTCATCTGTTTAACAGGATCTCTTTTTTCATGAAATTAAATAGCCTTCACCACTGCCTGTGCAACAACCTGAGTAACATTATCTTGAAAGACATTTGGCATGATATTTGTTGGTGTCAATTCTTCCTCAGAAATCAAATTCGCAATAGCTACTGCAGCAGCTATTTGCATTTCATCAGTAATTTTTGTCGCTTTTGCATCTAAAACTCCTCTAAAAATCCCAGGGAAAGCTAAGACATTGTTCATCTGGTTTGGATAATCACTACGACCTGTGCCGACAATATACGCACCCGCTGCCAATGCTTCTTCTGGTAAAATCTCTGGTATTGGATTTGCCAATGCAAAAATAACCGGTTTTTCAGCCATGTGATGAATCCATTCCGCTTTTAAAACATTTCCCTGTGACACACCAATAAAAATATCCGCATCAACCAAGGCATCCTGTAACGTCCCAGAAACAAACGTGCGATTCGTTACTTTGGCAATGTCTAAATGATGAGGCAATAGCGACGTACCCTCTTGCTCATTTAAAATACCAGCTTTATCTACTACCAAAATATTGTGAATTCCCGCTGCTAAGAATTTTCTAGTAATCGCAATACCCGCTGCCCCACCACCATTAACTACTACTTTAATCTCATCTCGTGATTTTCCAATTAATTTTAAACTATTGAAAGTTGCCGCCAAAGCCACAATCGCTGTTCCATTTTGATCATCATGAAAAATAGGAATCGCACATTCATCCATTAAGCGTCGTTCAATTTCAAAACATCTAGGTGCCGCAATATCTTCTAAATTGATTCCTCCAAAAGTTGGTGAAATTGCTTTGACAACTTGAATAATTTCATCAATATCCTGTGTATCTAGCACAATAGGAATCGTATCAATATTTCCAAAACGTTTAAACAATGCCGCTTTCCCTTCCATTACTGGCAAAGCCGCTTCAGGACCAATATTTCCTAACCCTAATACTGCTGAACCATCACTAACCATCGCGATAGTATTTTTCTTCATCGTTAATTCACGGGCAAGCCCCTTATTCTCCACAATAGCTGAAGAAACAGCCGCCACTCCCGGTGTATAAACAACACTCAAATCCTCAGGCAGATTAATAGCCGCTTTTGGAGTGATCGACAGCAAGCCGCCATTTTGTTTCACCTGCTCCAATGCCAATTCTTTTACATCTTTAGTCATGATTTTTCCTCCATATCTAAATAGAAAACGGATACAAATTGTTTTATTTATTATCTTACCATAAAATAAATGTCATTATATATGAAAAAGACACTTTCCGGAGAGGGAGAGTGTCTGAGATGTAATATTGGGTGGTAGATGAAACCCCACTCATAATCATTTGATAAGGAACCGTAAAAATTCAGTGTGGACTACAATCATCTATAATTTGCTCATTTTCGATTCTAAATATCTGATCACACAATAATTCAATATCATTTTGGACGTGAGAAGTTAATATAATAATCCGATTTTTTTGATATTTTTGAATTAGCTGATAAGTTAAATTAACACTTTCTTGATCTAAGGGATTAAACGGTTCATCTAATATTAAAATTTCTGAACTAGGCATAAAAGCTTGAATAATTCCCATTTTTTGCTTTGTTCCCATTGATAAATTTTTAAATTTATGTTGTTTATAATGTGTTAAATCAAAATATGCAAGCCATTCTTCCAAGTCAATTCCTTTGTGATTTTCACACATTTTTCTAATTAGCTCTAAATTGTCCCACAGACTCAAGTGTGCTAAAAATTGCGGATGACCAATGAAGATTCCTGCTTTTTCCAAATAATTATTTTTTTCTCTAATAGTCCTCTCACCTTGTTGAATCTGGCCACTAGTTAGCTTGATATATCCAGCTAATGCTTTTAATAAAACTGTTTTTCCGGAACCATTTACGCCGATAATTCCATAAGTGTGATTTTTTTCAAAGTTTAAATTTACATTTCTAAAAATCTCTCGCCCATCATATTTTTTATAACCATTCTTAATCGTTAACACTAGCTATCCTCTCCTCTTGAAAAAGTACCTAGTGGTGTATAAAATTGAATAACTACCACTAAACATACTAAAAATAACCATTTTGGATGCTGATAGGTTTCTAACATCATGGGAATGGTAAATATACACCCAACTAAACCAAATAACATATTACTTACACTTAAAATAAGTAAAACAAAATAGATAATTACAATGGAATAAAAAAATATAACTGGCAACAAAAGTGTCTCCCAGGATATAAAAGATACCTTTAAAACAGCTATGACAAGGATACAACCACAAAATACCAAATAATCTTTAGTAACCTGCTTAGTAATAAGTATAATTAATCGAATTAAGTATTGATGACGACTTTTCGAATGAAATTGAACAGTACTGCGAAATCCATCACTCACCTCAATCATTAACAGAATGCTTTGATAGAATATTAGGAGAAACAGACCCAGAATAAATATGAGTTTGACGAAATCAAATTGTTTCTCACCAAAACTGCTAATTGCAGTTATCGTCAAAACACCTTCTTCTAAAAATTCCAAACTACTTAATCTTTGAGATCCCCCTAATGTAGTCATTTCATAAAGATAGTTTAGAAAAAGAAGACAGATAATCCACCGAAGAACAATAAAAAAAACTACTTTAACTGGCCTCATTTAACAAACCTCACCGTCTGTCGTTCTCCATAAAATAACAAAAAACAACAAATAAGGCAGATAGGTCAAGATAATCTGTGGGACTGTCAATTCCGTGTAGCTTGTTACCATGAGTGATGTCATAGGTACAATGTACTGATTATTGACAAACATATACATTAAAGGTGACAGAATCCATAAAAAAACAAGATAAGTCAGTATCCCAAGTGAAAAACGTTTAAAATAATCAATACAATAATACACAAGCATACTATTTAAGACTAAAGCTATCATCTTTACTAACCAGTAGAAGATAGCATAACTCCCTATACTTGATGAAAATATTGTTAAAAAGCTATCTCTTGCAAAGTCATTTTCTAATATTTTTGAATGAAAAACACCACCGAAAGCTGCAATAAAGATAATAATTATATAAATCATACTAAAAAAAAGAACAACTGTAAGACTACTATATATTTTTAATTTCATTAAATTTTTTGCATATAAATTGTTTTTACCAATATAAAATTTCAAATAATTGCTTTTTAATAAAGAGTAACTATACCCTGTAAAAGAAATTAATATAGGGAAACCAAATGATTGATAAAAATTATATTCAAATAACGCATTATTATACGAAATAGAAGTAGATAGTAGCTGTGATTTCACATATTCTCCTCCAAATTCTACTAAATCTGGTGCTGTTGTATCAAAAGTAAAATAAATTTTCATCGTGTTCCAATAAATAAGCGAAAGAAAGACAAACAGAAACAAGATGATCGTTTTTTTGTAAGGTACTATCTTAAGATATGCAGTCATTTTCATTTTAATACTCCTAAATCATTAATTATGTTAACAGGCGTTATTTTTTAATTACTATTTATCCGGTGACCAACTTCCTGTAACTATTGTTTGCACATCAAACCAATTTTCTCTAGCCATACTAATTTTATATGAATATCCTTTACTAGCCCAATTAGCATACTCTTTTCGAGAACCTGTAGACAACATATTCACTTGGCTACGATCTTCATTACCAGAATTTCTCAAAACATTTTTAACCTTAATATTGTTTTTTCTTGAATCTAAGTTCAATACATGTGACCCATTTTTTTCTTTTAACAACAATCCCGAATTATAATAGAAACCAGACATTGAGATACTAAAAGAACCAATACTTCTAGCCAAAACGATAGGTGTCATTAACATAAAACAGAATACTAATAAACCCGATAAAACAAACTTTTTCTTCATATATATTCTCCCCACCAACAAACCTGTTCACGATATTTATTGTAACAAAATTAATAAAGTAGTAACCAAAAGTACCCTAAACGTTGAATATCTTGTCTTGAACGTATGTTTTTTTAATAAACACAAAAAAGACACTTTCCGCAATTGGAAAGTGTCTGAAATCCAGATATAAAACGAATTAACGTTTTGAGAACTGTGAAGCTTTACGAGCTTTCTTAAGACCTGGTTCTAACAACTTTTATTTTCATAAGTTTCAAAAGCCTTTAATATCAATCTTTTCAATCAAATGAAACATCACCGATTTCATCTAATTTCAATCAATTTCATCTGAATGGTGTGAATTTTAGATTAAAAACTATAATTTTGAGCTAGAAATTATCAAAGTTCACACCATTACCTGAAATAATATAGAATGAAACCATCAAATAAAATATATTGATTAATCAATTATATTACATTCATTTCTGTTACAATACTTTTAAGAGGTGATAAAAATGGAAAAAGGGTTTGAAATTAATTTTGACAAAAATACTATAGATCACTTAGGCATTAAATTATATAGTTCATTTCCACCAGTTATTGCTGAAATGATTTCCAATTCATACGATGCTGATGCCGAATACGTTCAAGTAAAAATTAATTACATTGATAAAATTGTCAGTATTATTGATGACGGACACGGAATGAGTCATGATGAACTAAATAAAAGTTTCTTAGTTATTGGTCGAAATCGTAGAGAAGATGAAAAAACTGGATTATCAAAAATAAAGAAAAGAAAAGTGACTGGTAAAAAAGGGCTTGGAAAGTTAGCTGTTTTTGGTATAGCTAAAACTATTGAAGTGCATTCTATAAAAGATGGCTTAAAAAATGCGTTTAGAATAAACTATGAGCAACTTAAAAGTGCTGAAAATAGTAGCTATATTCCTGAAGTGATATCCGAGCATTTACCTACAAGTGAACCTAACGGAACAATTGTAATAATAAAAGATATTAAACAAAAAAATATAACTAGTATTGATGACTTAGCAATTAGTTTATCTAGTAGATTCTCATTTTTTGATACTGATTTTTCTGTAACTATAGAAAATCCAAACAATAAAACTGAAAACAAACCAGTAACTAAATCATTGTATTTCGATAATCTAGAAAAAGAGTATACTTGGAAGTTCCCAGAAGATTTTAGCGAAGAAATAAAAAAAGATATTCATCTAAAATTTTTAAATGACCATAATGTAACAGGCGAAATTTTCACTAAAAAAACACCTTTAAAAAGTAGTGAAACAGGTTTTCTATTATATGCTAGAAAGAAACTTGCATCTGAACATGTTTTTTTCAACGATCGTTCAAATGATCGATTTAATAGCTACGTTACGGGATTCTTTCACATTGATTTTATTGATGAAAGTAACAATGACGATATTATTGCTACAGCTAGACAATCTATATTATGGGATGAAAATGAAGATATAAAAACATTGAAACTTGGTTTAGATGCACTAGTTAAAAAAATTGGAAACGATTGGAAAAAGAAAAGGAAAGAAACAAAATCAAAAAAAATTGATAAATTAATTCCTGATGATTTTTTTAATGAACTCTCCCCAGTTGAAAAAGCAAGCCTCACTAAAGTCAAAAATGCTTTATTAAGTAATTCAACAGATAGCAATGATGTCGAGCCTGTTATTAAAGTTTTAGATACTATGAAATCAATGTATAAATTTGAAAGCTTCCAAGCATATGTCGAAGATTTACAAGAAGACCAACTTACACTAGAAGCTGTAACTAAAATAGCTTCTGACTGGGAAGCTATAGAATCCAAAGAACTTGCTAAAGTAGCAGTTGGAAGAATACAGGCTATTGAACAATTTGAAAAGTATGTTAACGAGGACGCAAGCGAAAGTAAAGTTATACAACCTTTCCTAGAGAAATTTCCTTGGATATTAGATCCCAGAATAACATCTTTTGAAAGAGAAATAACTTTTAAAAGGATACTAAAAGAAAATTTTGAAGATGAAGACCTAGAAGAAAAAAATAGACGTATAGACTTTCTATGTAATGCCGTAAACGGTGAATTAATAATTATTGAACTTAAAAGACCTTCAATAAAAATCAGTCTTAAAGAGATTCAGCAAGCCAGAAGATATGAACGTTTTATTAAAGAAAAATATAAAAATGCCTACGGGAATAAGGTCACCACTTACCTAATATCGGATAGATATAGTATGGACGACGAAGCACTTGATATGGCAGAGTCATATGAAAATGACGGGAAACTATTTATTAAATCCTATTCAGAATTACTAGAGAAAGCTAAACAATTTAATCAAGAATTTATAAAAAAATATGAAGAAATTAATAATATAAAACAAGACACCAACACTAAGAATTCTTAGTATTGGTGTCTTGTTTATAGGATTTCTATAAGTGTTTCTGCAATTTTTCTAGATAATATCGGCGGAACTGCGTTCCCAATTTGTTTAAATGCAGCTGTTCTTGAGGATTCAAAGTAATAATCGTCTGGAAAACTTTGAATTCTAGCCGCTTCTCTGACAGTTATCGATCGATTTTGTTTAACATCTGGATGGATATAGTAATGTCCATCTTTTGCAATATGTGCTACTACAGTATGACTATACGATGTCCCATCAATAGCTTTAAATCTATCCACAAATGCCTTGGTATTTTTATGAGTCTGCAACCTTTTGGGTAAATCATAATAATGAACATTTTTACCTTCTTTTTTTGCTTTTGCTACTATTTTGTATATTTCTAAATCATTTTTATTATGTGGTCTCGCAATTTGATATGTTAATGGCATATATTCATATTTCCTAATATATTTTCTCACATAATCATTTAAAGAGTTAGTTGAATAAGTATCACAGCTACTTCCACTTTTTAAATTAGGTAAGTCTTTTAAAAGTTCAAAAATAATTGGTGGTGTTTCTTCCATTGTATCTATAACTTCAAAAAAAGAACTATTTAAATTAATAGTATTTTTAGTTCCCACTAAAAATAATCGTTCTCGTTTCTGGGAGACTCCGAACTTTTCAGAATTTAAAATTTTATATTCTAATTCATATCCTACACTTGAAAAAGCACTAATTATCTTTGGAAATAATAATTCACCTTTTTGATCTTTAAATGATAGTAACCCTTTTACATTTTCAAAAACAAAAAAATCTGGTGAATATTTTTTTAAAAATTCAATATAATATTCATACAAATAGATTCTAGAATCAGTTTCTTTTATTTTCTTATTTCTAGCACGCCCTATAGTTGAATACGCTTGACACGGAGGTCCTCCTATAATACCAGCTAAGTGATTATTATCTAATTTGGTATCTATAATACTAAAAATATCTAATAAATTATTTTGATTGATTTCAAAATTTTGAACTTTATCGATAATCTCATTAGGGACAGTTTCATATAACTCATCACGACTAATCAATTTATTTAGATAGTCTGTATAAATACTTAAATTATTACTTTCTTTTAAATAGTAAAAAGCTTCTCGAGTTTTTAAAGATAGACAAGCATCTTTATCCATTTCTACATGACATATTATTTCAAAATTATCACTTCTAAAGCCTTCAGTTAATCCCCCAGCCCCAGAAAATAAGTCTAAGATTTTCATCTACTCACCTCTCTCAATTAGAATTAGTATACCAGGTTTCTTATGAAATTCAAAAATTATTATTCTACCACTAATTAAAATATTTTACTACCGTTACTAATTTATATATTTCTTTTTATTGCTTAATATATTATTTACCAAATTCTTCTCTCCACGTCGAACTACCTGCCCAAACTTTCTTATACTTCTTGCCTTCCTTTGTACCACCTTCATAGAATCTAACTTCACCAATCTCTATAATTCCATTCTTAAAAGTAAATTTCTCTTTTTCTAGTTCGCTAATATCAATTCCATCAAGTATATCACTAGGATTTAATTCATTGGAATTTTTAGACATCTTCATATCTAAGTAATTTTTATCAACAATTTCAAGTGTCCCTTCACTTGCAGGAGGATTATATTGTGCTGATTCAGCTACTTTATATTTTTCCTTGTCATCACTAGATGAAACTATCTCTAACTTATGGACTTGTATACCTTCGCTAGAATTTTCGGATACTGTCATGGGTTTAGTCTGCTCATAATAGTAAACTCCTGATAAATCTTTCTTTCCACAACCCGATAGAACTATCAAACTAACAATGGCTAATAAAATACTTATTTTTACTTTTTTCATAATCCTTACACTCCTTAATTTTCTATACATATTAAAAGACTGGTTTAAAACTAACATAGTTTTCCCCAGTCTTTATACTTAACTTATTTTTTTGACGTATTAAAAGCTGATATTGTTGATGATATAGCTGTAACTCTAGCACTTCTCTCTGTCGCTTGTACAGATGCTAGGCTTTGTTCAGCTAAATTATTTTGATATTCTGCATTACGTTGATTTTCCAATAAATTAAATGCTTCTTTCAAATTACTTGCTCTTTCATCTTTAATTAACGAATACAGCCTAAAAATAGAATCATAATCATAAAATTCAATGGGGAAATTCTGCACTTCCATTAAATATTCTGTTTTACTCATTTCTTCATCTAATTTTTTTCTTAAAACTTGAACATCATAAGAACTAGTCTTTATTTTGTTAATTTTAACATATACTAACCAACCAGTAATCACTCCAAAAATTACACCCGAAAATGCTTCTGTTACATTATGGGCAGTAATAAAACCTAAAATTGATAATAATCCAAATACTATAATCCTTTTATTCCATTGTCTTTTAGCTTTTTCTTCGATTATCAACTTTTTATTTAACAGTTTTTCTAATCTAGTTACTTCTTTCGTTACCTGTTGTTTATAAGAAAGACTAGTTAGTAATTCTTCTTTATTCATATATTCCTCCTAAAAAAAAAATAATCAATAATTGGAACACACTTTATTCACTCCAAACAGATACTCCATAACTATTTGCTGCATAACCTTCCATCAAGAAATCATCCGCGTAGTTATCAATAAACTGATATGCCTCAGCCTTTGTATCAAAAATTTTCGTACCAATGACTATATCAAATTCATTCGTATCCCTACCTTCATACCAGACAGTATAACGTTGTTTTACTTCGTTAGGATCAGTCGGATCTTTTGGTTTTGTTGGAACTTCTGGTTCACTGGTGCTGGTGTTTCTGGTTTCACTGGAACTTCTGGTTCTACTGGCGCTGGTGTTTCTGGTTTCACTGGAACTTCTGGCTCTACTGGTGTTGGTGTTTCTGGCTTCGCTGGATTAACTGTAATATCCTCATCACCTATAATTTGCTCATCAGATATACCTTTACTTTGAACATCACTAGTAACATCCGCGCCTATAGGTTTTGTTGAAATAATTTTATTCGAATCTTTTAATTCTACTCCCTCATTAATCTGTTTACCTTCTGATGTTTCTGCTGTTAAATTACCAACTCTGTCCCATCTAATAACTGTTCCTATTTTCAAATGATATTCTTCACCATTTGACAAATTAATGTTATTAACAACTGCTAATGTTTTTATATTCACATTAATTTTCATACCAATAGCCCACAAAGTATCTCCCTCTACCATAGTAGAGCTATTTTGACCTTCAACTATTTTAATACTTTCAGGAGTATTGGCTTTCCAAGTCGTAGATGCAAGTACCGTTGTTCCTGTTCCAATTGTTATAACTCCAAGTACAATTAAAGCCAAAATTCTAACATTATTTTTGAATTTCAAATCCTTTTTTTTCATAAAATAATTATCCACCTTTCATATAAAAGTACACGTATTAAATATACTTAATATAGATTATATTAGCATATTTAACCTAAAGTATCAACATTACATATATAAAGTGAACGTAATAACAGTACATGTTTTTGATATTGTTATTTGAGAGGGTGATTAATAATGTCTTTAGAATTTTTCGGTGAAAGATTAAAAGCAGTTCGAAAAGCAAAACGTTTAACACAACTAGACTTATCGAAAAGATTAGACGTAAGTAAAGGTACTATTTCATCTTACGAGCAAGGTAAATCTTTTCCATCAATTGAAACATTAATAAAAATTTGCCATATATTAGATACATCATCAGATTATCTACTGGGAATCTCTGATGACTTGCCTTTTAAAATGGGGGGGCTAACAGATGAGCAGATGGAAAGTGTACTTCAATTTGTTTCCTTAATAGAAAAATCAAATAGTATTATCGAAAATGAATAAAATAGCTAATGAAATCAGGTCATAAACCCTAATTTCATTAGCTATTTTATTTATATATAACTTTCTTTACCAGATCAATGGTTACTTATAGTAGTTTAAATTAGTAGTTTAAATTTTTAGCTCTTTAAATTCTTTTTGAAAACTAGCCAATTTTTTTATATGCTTCTTCGCATAATCAAGATACGAATCCAAAATAAGTGTTTTTTCATTTTCTTCATCTTGATAATGTATTAATAATTCATTATGTTTATAACGATATACATCTACTTTTTTTTGATAATCTAAAACTTGTTGACCAAATGAGTTTTCTGTTGGAGTAAATTGCAATAAAAACCCTTTTAAGAATTCATTTAAAAATCTAGTAAACCTAATATCGAATTTAGTTAATTTTTTTTCAGAAAAAATATTTAAAAATTTCTCTCTTAGCTGATAAATATACTTCTCTGATTCATCAAAATAACACCAACCAATTGCATCATTAGTTATATTTTCTTTTTCTTTTTTTGTATATCTTCCCCACTCTTTACCATACGCTGAACTTTCATAGTAATGCAATTCAGCATATGACACGAAATCAATAAGATTAGCAATAAATTTTTGATTCAATTCAGAGCCTACTTTATTCTCTTTTAAATCTTGTATTACCTTATCATACATAACTGACCAATCAATATGCCCCCAAAGTAATTCATCTTCATTATTGTATTTCAATGTTTCAGTAAAAATAGATACCTCAGTTTCACTCATAAGATACGGATGACTTTTAGTTCTTCTGTTATTAATAATTCTACTCACACGTTTATCATAAGTGTTCTTTTGTGCACCTTCTCTATCATTGAAACCGGCTGGATAGATTTGACTATTTGTCATTCCTAACTTGATTTTTCTTTTTTTTAACGAATTTGCCAAGCTTTCATAAAAATAATCTACAGTATTCTCGTACATATTAAATCCCTCCTTAAAGTAAGTATATCATATTTTCACACAAGGGTGTATCTTTTAAAGCAGATAAACGTCAAAAAATC
The DNA here is from genome assembly GCF_017426705.2 of Enterococcus sp. DIV2402. Classification (NCBI taxonomy): domain Bacteria; kingdom Bacillati; phylum Bacillota; class Bacilli; order Lactobacillales; family Enterococcaceae; genus Enterococcus; species Candidatus Enterococcus lowellii. The sequence goes on from NZ_CP147251.1 coordinate 352,266, forward strand.
ACCCTATCGAATACACTTATTTTCGTATATTATGAACTTAGTTAGCTAACCAATTAATTAAAATAAATGAAGAAAGAAGTGTTTTACTTTATGCCAACACAAAAATTAAAACTAAGTAGTAACAAACTCGGGCAATTAAACATCAAATCTACGGAATCAAATATTGAAGTCCCTCCATTAATTCAAGTCATTTCTGCTAGAGCAAGAAACGCGTTTATTGAGGGAGTTCAAACAGATACTGTAGAAAAAATAGTTATGCAAGCTGTTGACTTAAAAGCTGTAGAAGTTGCTAAAGCAGCTGGATTTGAACTTGAAGAAATGCCAGCATTCACTGTAGAGATTACGGATGCAGCTTTAGTTACTCAATTGGCAACACAAATCGAAAAGCTAAATGGTCGCGTTCTATCTACTGCTAATTCATCAATTGCACTTAGATGGGTTTCAAGAGGACAAAGCGGTTCTTGGGGCGGGTTTAAACTCATCTTAAATGATTTCAAGCCAGTTACAAGAAAAGAGCAGTAATATGAAAAACAAAACGTATACATTTAAAAAGAAAAGAACTAATGCTGATACGTTTGAACACGTGATGATTATCATTTTTTTGATAATCATCACAGCATTTAGTTTTAATATGTTGATCAATATAGAGTTAATTAAAGATTTAAGTTCTATTCCTCAACTAATCATGAAATCTTTAAGATTCAGCATAATTACTCTTACTATCTCTATTGTAATTACCCTAGCATATTTTTCTCTAACAATACCATTTGGTTATTTGAAATATATTTATCGTTTAAATAAATTGAATGAACAATTAAGAAGAAATCAAACTATTTCGAAGAAAATTATTTTTCCAAAAGTTGAAATTTTTTATGATATTGAAAAAGAAACTTTTTATTTTAAATTTTTATGGGAAGCGGTTTGGACAACAGACATACAAAAAACAATAGATCCCCTATTGTCTCAAATTATGTTCCCTAAAAATGATTATTTTTTTGAAGAACCAATAATAACACAAGCTAACACTACTTTTGTCTACAAAAAAAATCCAAAAAGGCTAGTAATTAACTATGAAAAATAGAATACAATTGAATGAACATCTAGCGTGGACATATTCGGTTAACCCTCATATGGTTGTCACCGGAAAAAATGGTTCTGGCAAAACTCAATTTTTATACTACCTTATTTTAGAGTGCGCTCATCTAACTAGTGAAATCGTTATACTAGATGGAAAAAATGGAGATTTAAGTAATTTAACCGCCGTCAAAATTGGAAGAACAACTGAAGAGATTGTACGTATTTTTGAAGAAATGATTTCTGAAATGAAAAGAAGAATTTCTAAAATACAAGAACTCGATTTAGGAAATATTTTAGCTACAGAAGTCGGATACGAACCAGTTTTTTGCTTTATAGATGAACTAGCAGCAATAATGATTAACGCTCGAAAAACAGACCGAAAAAATAAAGAAAACAATAAAGAAAACAATAAAAATAAGAGTTGGCAAAAACTACGAGAAGATCATGCAATAAGTATTATGGAATCACTTTCAGAATTAATTCTCATAGCTCGGCAATCTTCAATCCATTTGTGCATTTGCTCACAATTTTTCCCTGCTAAATTACTTGAAGGTTCGGAAGTACGCTCTAACACGTCGATAAAAATTTTATTAGGTAGTCAAACCCCACAGGAATATAACATGTTGAATTTGGTTCAAGATCAATTACCACCTGGCACATTTTCAGAAATTGGCGCTGGTATCATTATGATCGATAACCTGAACTGGACGAAAGCAAGATACTTTGAAACACCGTTTATCACTTTTAACAATTGTACTCCTAATGAAATTTTAAAAAAAAGAATTCTAGAGTTTCGAGATTCCAAATAATTGAACTTGGTCGCGTGCGTCGCAGACGCGAAGCTACCAAGTTTCTGAGCGGCTGTGAAGCAGCTGCTCTTCTTGATAAAATAGGGAAGTTTGGAACATTAATATCTAAGGAGAATTATTATGCCCAAGTATTATGATAAAAACGGATTGATATCAGACGGAAAACGAAGATGGTTTGAGTTTATGATAGTTCTAGAAAATCAAGCTTTAGAATATGATCGTGCATTAAAAATACTAGATTCCTCAATAGAATTAAAAACATATCAAACTACTCGTAAGATTGTTCCTTATCAACTGAAAGAAGGCTACATTTTTCAATCTGCTAACGAAGGAAAAGCTACCCATATTGTAAAGAAAAAATCAGGAGAGATTATAATTACAAAAGTATTGTCTGAAGAAGAACTCAATGAAAAAATTATGAAACAAAGAAGAAGAAAAAAGAAAGAATTTATCGACAAAGCTTTAGCTAATTCAAGTATTTGGTCACATTGGTGTACATTAACTTTTTCTCCTGAAATAGCTGATGATGCTTCTTACTCTTATTTAAAAGCAAAAGATGCTTTTATGAAGTGAAGGAAATCAATAGTCAGAAAGTATAAATGTAAGATCAAATATATGGCCATTGCGGAGTACGGAGAAAAAAATGGTCGAATTCATTGGCATGTTCTCTTACACTTTGACAAGTCCATTACATTTGAACAAGCAAAAAGTGAAAAAGGTAAACCACTTTATTTAATGAATCACAACAGACGAAATGTCTTAGATGAAAATAATAAATCCATCCCAAAATTAATTATTCCAGACTGGAAATATGGTATAGCTGACTTTTATCCCATATATAATTCGCCACAAAAAGCTGTAAATTATATGGCAAAGTATATGACAAAGAGCAATGCCCCCATGCCTTACGAAGAGCTGGCAGATAAATCTAAATCATATCTTTCTAGTAAAAATCTAAATAAAGCAAAAAAAGAATATTATTTGGATGAAACTGAAAGCTCTCTTCTTTCGACTGATGTACAAAAACGATTAGAATTAGCTACTCCTACTTTTAAACTATTAAATGCTACGGAAGAAGTAATGCGAAAAACAGAAGCCATCATTGACACAAATGGTGTAATTCACACTATAAAAAAAGAAACATTTTCTATAGATATTGCAAAAAATCATCAGTCGAAAGCTCTCACAGAATCAACTGACGACTGATAAATTAGCTACTTTACACAAACGTATGTAAGCATAAAGCTTAAGTTATTATACTATATTTTATGCTTACATACCTTCATTTAAACTAAAAATATAAGCAAACCTTCTTACTGGTAAAAGAAAAATGAGAATGCTAAAAAATTGATAATAACATGAAATGGAGGTAGAGAACATGAAAGTCATATTACTAGATGAGCAAGTCAAAGAAATTCAAACTTTAATATCCGAACTGATAGAGCAAGAAATAAAGTTTCATCTTACCAATCTGAATTTGTCTAGTCCCTACCTAAATAAAAAACAAACTTGTGAGTATTTAAATATTTCTAATAATACTCTAGATAGTTGGATAAACAAAGGACTGCCAGCCATAAGAATTGGAAAAACAATTAGATTTGATAAAAATGAAATTCATAAATGGATAAGTAGACTAGAAAAATAATCATAAATGATTTATGATTTTACTATGATAATTTTCTAGCTCAAACTAAAAGGAGAAATTTATCATGGCAATAACAAAAACAGAAAATGGAACATATAGACTTAGAATGTATATCCCTGAAGAAGTAAAACCATCTTTAGGGATCTCTTCTAAGGTAGTTGAAAAAAGATTCAAAAAAAGAAGTGATGCAAGTATATTTGAAATAGAGTTATTAACTAAAATTTCAAATATACTTGATGGAGGTATAGACATACCTTTAGAAAGTGATGGTAACATTCTTTTTTCAGATTTTTATACAAACGTATGGTGGGAAGCATACAAATCAGGACAAACAACTTCTACTGCTAAGCCACCAACCCTTGTCACTATTGAAAATACTGAAATCATATTTAGAAAGCATATTTTACCACTCTTAGGTAATTATTCTATTGATTTTCTAAATAATAATAAACAAGTTATTCTCAATTTAATGACTCAAAAATCTAGAGAATATGCTAATTTCAAAACAATAAAAAGTTATGTTATTTCAATTTTTGATTGGGCAGAAGAACTTGATTATATTGAATATAATCGAATTGCCAAAACAATTAGAAGAATAAAAGCTATTAAAAAAATTCAACTACAAGAAGAGAAAAAAGATTCAGATTTATATCTATCAAAGGAAGAATTACAAGCATGGTTTTCAGCATTTCAACAAGATTTAGACCAAGATAAATTATCACTAAAAGATTATGTTTTATTCTTTACCACTTTTTTTCTTGGAAACAGGAAATCAGAATCCTATGGCTTACAATGGAAACACGTTAACTTAAAAAAGAAAGAAATTAGTTTAGTTCAAGCACTCGATAGAAAGAAAGGTGTCAAAACTACTAAGGGAAATAAAAAAACGATTTTTTCTATTCCTATTGAATTAACGGCTTTACTCCACTCTTGGAAAATTCAGCAAAAGAAAGAGTTAGCGAAGTTTAATATCCTTCAAGTCGATGAACAATATGTTTTTACTTATATTGATTCTAAAGGTAACGTCAATAGCCGATTACACGCTGATTATTTAAACAATAAAATGAAGACCGTTAAACGTAGACACCCAGAACTAACACATGCTACACCACACAAATTACGTCATACAGGAGCAACACTAGCAAGATTAAGCGGTGTATCTTTAGAAACTATCTCCGAAGCTCTAACTCATAGTGACACCAATACAACAAAATTCTATGTCAATACTTCAAATATTGTCCCTATGGCTGTCGGAGAAATTGCATATCGGAATCTCGAAAAGTAATGGTGTGAATTTTGGTGTGAATTTCTTGAAAAAACGTAAAAAAAACACCCTTTGGTGTGAACCAAAAGGTGTTTGAAACGTTGATATATAAGTAATATTAACGTTTTGAAAACTGACGAGCTTTACGAGCTTTTTTAAGACCTGGTTAGCCCAACCATTTTTTTAACAGCTTCATAATGCTTTAATAGCAACGATTTAGAGATATTAGACTACAAAAAAATTTTATTGACTTTCAAATTATTTGAAAGCAATGGTGTCAATTACTTGCGCGCCAATCAAATACTAATTAATACATGTACATAAAATATTTAAGATGAGATGGTCTCCTACTGGAAAACTTTACCTAATAAATATTGAACAAAGTTTTTTGGTAATTCATTCATAAAAGTTGATAGTAAGTATATCATATACCGCAGCATCAATTTCTCCATTCTCATATTTCATGCTAAGATAGAATTTCTGCTATCATCTGAACTATCTACAAGACGATATTATGTGTTTCATGAGAACCATGTTGTATCTCACTTAACACAAACCGCTTTAAATCAACTTTCAGACAAAAGTAAAACCTTGATAATTGTCAGTAAAACCTATTCGAGAAGATCAAAAGTATGATCAAAAAAATCGCCAGTTTATCCATCCTTGTAATCTTAATTTGTCAAATCTATAACTTTAGCATTTCCAGGTTGTTGAAGCAGCTCAAAAAATTCATTGATATTATTATGACTCTGGTACGAAATTCTTGTGCTTGATCTATGTTTGCAAAAACTAAAGGTTAAAAATTCTTTTGCACGCGAAATTGCTACGAAAAAAGCACGGCGATCTTCTTCAGGCTGATTTTTGAAATTCCAAAACGCTCCATCTTCAAGACCGACAAAATAAATTGCTTCATACTCTAATCCTTTACTTTTGTGTATAGTCATAATAGAAACTGAATTCTCTCCAACGAAATTTTCGATGGCCTTGTCCCAATTAGAAACTTGTTCATACTCATTCCACAAAAGTTCTTCAACACGCTCAACTAGTCTATCAAAAAATGATCCTTGTGTATAAGTAGGATTCATAGCTTTTAATTTTTGCACATCAAAATAACTCAAAATATTTGAAAGAATATTTTTCAAATCAACTCGAGAATCAACAGATTTTAGTCTTTCACAAACTTCATCAAGGATGCTAGATAGATTTCTTTGTTCTGTACTGTATTTAGTCTCAAAAGTACTTTCTCCAATACCTTTTAAGTTTATTATTGTATCCATAACATACTCTCGTTCATCAGGTGATTGACGATTAATAGATAATTTAATGAAACTAATAAGTAAGTTAGTTATAGACTCTTTTAACAAATCTTGATATTCAATCTCAATTCTTGCACGTACTTCATTATCCTTTAATTTTTCAATGATTTTGCTTACATAATTGTTTGGCGTCTGCTTTACCAAAATACAAATATCTCTTGGTTTAATTCCATTTTGTATTTGTCGAAAAATATCTAATGAAATGTACTCGGATTCATCATCATCATTATTTGTCAATAATAACTCAATTTCACCAGCATCTTGCTCCCACCTTGCAGAAGTTTCAATATTTACAGGATTTTCACTTAATACCTCATACATCATCTTTTGCAATTCTACAATCCTAGGAGCTGATCGATGGTTCATCAGTAACTCAATTCTTGAGGCTGAAAAATCTTTTTGAAAATCTTCAAAAACTGTTTGTCTTGCACCAGCCCATACCATTATTCTTTGCTTGTTATCACCAACAGCAGTAATAATTGATCTCGAGCTCTGAAAGCAAGTCTGTACTAAATTGTACTGGATATCAGTTGTGTCTTGAAACTCATCAAGAAATACATGCGAATATGTCTCTCTTAAACTATTTTTCAAGAAATCATTTGATTGAAAAATATAAGTTGTTAGTAAAGAAATCATTTTAAAGGTCAATGAAGGTGAGATATTTTCACTACCATTTAATAATTTATTCCAAACTCTTTCAATTAAATTAGAATTCTGTATGGGCAATGTGACAGATGCTAGCTTAGCATCAAACAATTTATCTAAATCATATTCTCGCATGTTTTCGTCATTCTGAAATCCGCACTCAAAGAAAGCCTTTCTAATTTCTGCATTATCTCCAATACTATACTCGGCTGAGGGTCTATTTCCCTCAGCTAAAGCCATAAAAAATTGATCCAACATCCTTTTAGCAAACGCATCATAAGTTAGTGATGTAAAACGCCTTCCATATTTCTTACCATATCTCTTCTCAATACGTTCTTTTAGGTTTTCCGCAGAATCCTTCTTAAAACTTATAGCTAAAATTTTTTTGGGTGTCGGACATTTATTTGTTGAAAATAGATATCCTGCTTTTTGTGCAAGTAATTCTGTTTTACCTGCCCCCGGCCCCGCTACGACAAGAATATTTTCTTCACTTTTAATGGCTGCAATAGCATTAGGTTCTAAAGTTAATCCGTCGGCAGGAATCCATTCTGTACTAGCAATATAATTACTCATTATTATCACCATGCTCCGAAATAATTTTTTTTGCAGCAAATATCATTCTTTTCAAAACTTCAGGTGATTGTTCAATTAACTTAGCATCAGAGATTTGAGAAAGAACGGCTATATGGGTACTTGGCTTTCCACGATTTAGAAAGAAATAGTTATACCAAATCATTAATTCCTTTTGCGTTTCGCTGTAAGTAATTCCGGTAGCATCATTGTTTTTTAAAGTTTTTCCGATATCATGGATAATTCTTTCCTGAAATTCATCCAACTCTTTTTCTGAATCGTTTAAATCAACAACTTTTTTGTTGGTGCCGCTTAACTTTATTCGTGGTCCTTCTCTATCTGAAATAGTTGAAATGTAGTCCTGACCGTAACTTTCCAACATCATAAAATCGATATCTAAAGGAGAAGAAAAATATACATTATGATTTTCGAGACGAGTTATAATGTTATTCATACTATCAACATTCTTTACTACCCAAGAATGCATCTCATTGAGTCCATCATCATCTAAAAGTTTACCGTTTTTTAGCTTTAGAAGTTCTTCTCTGTTTATACCTATCTGTAAAAGTTGTTTAATTACATATTTAATTCTGCCCCAACCGCCGCCTTCCCGTTCACAATCAAGATCTAACAAGGTAATATGAGGAATGCCCAAATCAGAAACTAGCCGCCAAAAATGATTCACGTGACGACCACCCAGAGGAACAATGGATACTCCGGAACTATCAAGACCAGATCCATCTGCTTCAAAAAATTTAGGTAGTAGTATTTCCTCACTATCACCTTCTCCAAAAATGACTAACTTAGCAAAATATATTTCAGGATATGCTTTTACAGCCTCCTTTACGTACTTGTACTGATCTGAATTAGTCTCGTTATCAGGCAAAGTCAGTTTCTTAATCGATGTTGATAAAGTGCCATAATTCATTCGGAAATGACGGATTTCTTCTGGATTTATTCTTTTTACAATTGCTGGTGAGTGCGATGTAATAATAGTTTGTGCATTTCCTTTTTTTGATATATCTCTTAGTTTATTTACTAATTTCCCAAGTATATGAGGAGAAATATGATTTTCTGGTTCCTCAACAGCAACAATAGTCAATACAGGAGGTTCTTTTGTAAAAGACAAATCTTCTCCATTAACCATTTCTTCATTTATTTTTGCTTCAACAGCTAAAATACTATCTACTATCGATATATAAAATAATGATTTCATCCCATCACCCATTTCATCGATGGAATACTCTCTTCCCGTCTCCGTTGGAGAAAATAAGACTTCAGTATTCTTTACCGCTGCATCAATAGTTGTAGCATTAAATTTTAAATCTGCTTTCGTATATCGTGTATCTGACTGATATTCATACCACTCTTTCTGAATTGCATTTTTAAGAATATTAACTCCGCTTTCAACAGAAAAATCTTCATTTATCTTATCTATATGTTCTTTTACGTTTTCTCTTGTTTCATCCTTCCAATTGATGCTATTCATTACTTGGTGAATCATGCTACCAGAAACATTTTTTAACTGCTTACCCGGATCTCTTACTGCAGGTACATAGATTAATCTTATTTTATTCAAATCGTGTCTAGATGCATTTTTTTTGTTATCATCTGTAACTTCACTTGTTTCTGGACAAGTAATGAAATAAATATTACTTTCAATAGTACCATCAACTGTATTACCATCTTCCCAACTTGCCTCTAACCTAACACGTAGTTTAGGTAATGAATCAGGACCTTCTACGATAAAACTTTCAAAAAAAATTGGAATTGCAGGGCTAGATTCAACTTGATCATCTAGTAATTCATCAAATTCAAAAATTGCTTCAATTACTAACTCTTGTTTTTTAAAATCCTCAGGTTGAATACCCTTTGGTAAGTGAAAATCTGAACGCTTCAATACACGCTCATTCGGAACATCAGAAAATAATTTGTTTAGTCCTGATAAAGCAGCGGTTTTTCCTACGCTATTATTTCCAATAAGCATGGTCAAATTTTCAAAATCAATTACTTGTTCATCATCACCAATTGAACGATAATTTTTAAGAATCATTTTTTTGAGCTTCATAGACTTTTCTCCCCTATAAATTTCAATATTTAAATGCCATGTATTAATTAGATAGCATTGTTCAAAAGTAATTATATCACTATTATTATCTGTTAAATAAAGCAAAAAAGACTTATTCTGAAGATAGACTTTTCTAAGAGTTAATTTAGCAGGGTGTCAATTAATTACGTACCAAAAAAGCTATCCATGACCTCTCTACAAGGCATATCACGCTAAAATAACAAAGATTTCATTACATTCTATTTTTTGATACAATTAATTGTGATAGAAAGTTCGAAGGGAGAAAATGCGATGCTATATTATGAAGGCTTAGAAGAAATTATTTTTAGTAAACATGAACTAATCGAGGAACCTGATGAATTGATAGTAATTAGCGGATATTTAGGTCCCTCACCTGTAAAACGCCTCGAAGAGCTTCCAATGGCTGTTACGGTAATTGGTGGAATGTATCCTAAAGGCATTGATGCCCGACTTCACCATTCTCTTGAACAAATAAAAAATGAAAATCATAAACTCACATTAAGGTACTCCACACAAGAAATCCATTCAAAAATATATATTTGGAAAAGAAAAGGAAAAACAATATCAGCTCTGATTGGATCAGCAAATTTCTCTTCAAATGGTTTGAGAACAGACTTTAGAGAGTCTTTAGCTGATGCAACTAGAGATACATTTTTACCATTAGATAACTACTTCAATTTTATACTAGAAAACTCCAATGAAAATCCGGTAATTAATAGAAAACAAGTTGAAATTGATCTATCTACCCAGACCTCTGAATTACCAATAGATCTAAGTGATGTTGAATTTACAATTGATATTCCTCTGTATTCTATGCAAAATGGGGCACCCACTGTAATGCCGAAGAGCGGATTAAATTGGGGGCTTAGTAACGGTCACGTTGCACCTGGAGATGGGTATATTCGACTTCCAAAATATATCTATCATGAACAACAAAACCTAATAAAGCCTTATGATAACGATTTTGAAACACCCGAGGGTAGGAGGAGAAGAAACTCGGATCCCATAGAATTACTTTGGGATGATGGCGTAATAATGCCTGCTTCATTTGAAGGAGTTCAAAAAGTAAATGGAGTTAAGTGCCCTAAGCAATTAGCTTCATATAGTGCAAAACAACCTTATCTAAATGGAGAACGTATATCAAAGAAAAGCATTTTGGGACGTTATATTCGCAATCGTTTAGGTGTTGAAGTTGATGAAGAGATTACCTATGAAACATTGCAAAATTATGGTCGTACGACCATTACACTTTCACTAATTGAAGAAGGAGTATACTACGCTGACTTTTCAGTCTAACCAAAATAATGCGGGAGCTAAATTGCTAGCACCGCATTATTTTTCTCTTCATTTTTTATATCTTGAATAAGCCCAGGTAGAAGCAGTCCTAATTTTTTTGCAAAAAGTGGCGGCACCGCATTTCCAATCATTTCATAGTTTGCAACCATAGATTCATTAAATTCAAAATCGTCAGAAAAAGTTTGTAAACGAGCGGCTTCACGTACAGTGATTGATCTTTTTTGACGAGGATCTGGATGTATATGACGCAGACCATCTTTTTTCAAATGTGCAGGGATAGTATTACTCGGTTCATCCCATCTGAGCACATGATATTTATGAACATTTGTACGTTTTCCCGTTTTTTCAAAATAGAGGTCTATTAATGCTTCTGTGGTCTTATATTTATTCGTTCCACTCTGAATATCCATGGCTAAATCATAAAAAATTTCTTGATCACGTAAACTATGGAAACGACTATTATGACCATTAATACCAGTATTATTTGAATATGCATTTAGCTTACTTACAGGGTTTTCAATTGGATAAATTTCAGGTAGATCACCGATAGCATCTCTAACTGTTTTTATTTTCTTCACTTTAGCTATCGAAAGAGTTTCATCATAGAAACGGTGCAATAAGTCTTGATAATCCGTTTTATCATTATCTCGTCTAATTCCAATAATAATGACTCGTTTTCTTTTTTGAGGAACACCAAATTCAGTCAAATCTTGCAAGGCATATTTTCTAAGATCATCTACAATTTCATAACCAATTTCATCAAAGCCTTTCCTAACTAAGTCAGTAATCAACTCCCCTGATGGCACAGCTGACAAAATTCCTTCTACATTTTCAAACACAAAAATTTTAGGTCTGTAATGATTTACAATACGTAAATAGGCTTCAAAGAGGTAGTTCCGGTAATCATCTTTCATACCATTAACATCTCTAATTCTTCCAGCTAAAGAATAAGCTTGACAAGGTGGTCCTCCAGAAATAACATCTACTTCATTATTTCCTACTAACGAATCTAGACCTGTATTTAATCCAAATTTTTCGTCTTCCCACCCATTAAGTAACTCATCAGTTCTCTGTATATCAAAGTTTAAAACTTTATCACTCGCATATTCCTCACCATATTTTGTTTCCAAGCGGTGAACCAATGTTCTTACCTGGGGCTTTAACCATTCAACAGCACCCAACAATCTATATTTTCCCGTCTGTTCGAATCCATCTAATAGACCTCCAGCACCTGCAAAAAGTTCTATATTTGTCAATTTTTTCAATTGATTCCCCCCTTATATGCTCAACTCAAGTTGATCTCCATAATGAACAACATTTGTACTGTCTTTAGTTACAAAACCATTTTCTAAATGTTCAAGCATTTTATCTCCAATTGCTTGAGCAAGTAGGGGGGGAACTGCATTTCCTACTTGCCTGTTTTGTTGTGTTTTAGTCCCTAGAAATTCAAAATAATCTGGAAATGATTGCAATCTTGCATTTTCACGGACTGTAGGCACCCTATTCCACTTATAATGGAAATGATTTCTATGACCAGTATCAATTGTTCTTGATGGTTTTTGACTATGATATCTTGTCCAAGCTTCATTAAACTTACGAGAATCTCCAACACCTTCCGGTAAGTCTTTGTAATTTCCGCCTTCTGGCACTTGACTGATTACCCACTTAACTTCATCCGTATGATTAGTTGCAACATGATTATAGATACAAGAACTATTTTTACGCATTAATTTTTGATAATCACTTTGTGGTTTTTGAGAATATGGAACTGATTCTTGTCCCAATGAATCAGTTAGAGGTGGTAAATCAGATATAGCATCAGCCGTTCCTATATAATGCTCTTTACTTAAATAAGCTTCTGGAAACTTAAAATAATCATAATTAAGATCTTTTCTAAAACCTACAAAAAACATTCTTTTTCTCATTTGTGGTACACCATAGTCAGCTGCCAAGAGAGGTTTATCTGTCACTGAAACAGAATAACCCATGTCCTCAAATGTATTAATAATTTGTTGTTTAACAGCACCTTTATATAGTGTAGCCATTCCGGGTACATTTTCAATTAAAAATGCTTTAGGTTTAAAATACTCAACTGCGTGAACAACAGCCACGTAAAGTCTGTTTCGAGAATCATTTATATCACGAGCTCCAGTTAAACTAAAGCCTTGACAAGGTGGGCCTGCAATAATTACATCTATATCTTTTTTCATTAAGTTTGTTTCAATATCTTTAATAGACTTTACTTCATCAAACAAGTCTTCTTTTAACGCTTTTGCACCTTTAATATTATGACTATAAGTTTGAAGTGCTGCATCATCAAAATCTATACCTGCTAAAACATCAAAACCTGCCTGAACAAATCCCTGACTCAATCCACCTGCACCAGAAAAAAGGTCAATGACACTATATTTTTTACTCATTTACAATGACCTCCTCATCAATATACTCTACAATATCACTAATATCACAATTAAGTGTGCGACAAATACGTGCAAGCGAGTCCATACTTACAGTTTCATTTTTACTTAATTTTGATAAAGTGGTGTTTGTGATACCTGCAATATCTCGTAACTGTGTTTTATTAATTTTTTTATCAATTGATAATTTCCATAATTTGTCATATGAAAACGCCATAACCAAAACACCTACACCTATTTAGAATTATATTCTACAAATGTAGAACATTTCTATTTTACCATACGAAAATACGTTCGTAAATATTTTGATTTCTTTATTAGATATTACATTAATCGTATACTCAAAATTTAAATTTTCATTTCTCAAACCACTCAGAAATCTCATTCGGCGTCTTCTCCACGTATAATTTCATCAACTTTGGTCGCATAGACTGAAATATCCGTACCAATTCTTCACCACCATATAGGGTGCAAAAAGGCTTAGCCGTCAGAACTTGTGATAAATCAGAAATTATCCTTTCCGTGGCTTTATCGTCATCCAACACATTGATTAATTTCCCAATCAAATATTCTTCTGGAAATTCAATATTTCCATTTAGTGCAAGATTATCTATCGAATTGCTTACCATTTTAATGATTTTATCTCTTTCACCAAACTTTATTTCGCCGCTCATTTCTACAAAGTCATTTGTATACAATGCGATAATAGCCGCTGTCTCTTTTTTTTCCTTATCCGTTAGCTCTTTCAATTTATCTGCATTGACAACTTGTTCATTCACAATATCTGACACATAACGAGTCATGATCTTTGGTAAAATATCAGCAAAGCAATCATCAATAAATTCTTCCATCGGATAACCAACTTCATTTTCCCATCCTGGATTTTTAAAATTCCCAGTAAAAAACTCTTCTCTGATTTCGTCCACCACTTCAGGATAGGATGTTATCAATTCACCTTGCCCTTTCAACTTTAGATAATCCGCAATGTATTCCTTGACGCTGCCAAAGTAAAGCCAGCCTACCGATTTCCCACTAATACTAGATAATTGATTAATGACACTTTCAGGAGCTAGCGCATAGCCTTGAACATAGGAACTGATTGTTGGTTTCTTTATTCCCAAGCGATTTCCTAACTCTGTAAAGGACAGATTCATACTCTCTTTGATTTCTTTGATTCGTTGTCCTACCTTCACTTTATCAGGTTGTAATAAGCCAAACATAGATTACTTCCTCCTTGTCATTTTTCCCTATTATATCACTCGTATAAAATTTCGTATATATTTTTTTGCTAATTCTCTTGACTTCGTATAAATAAACGTATAAAATAAAAACCATAGATGGCCATCTATATTTTTTAAACTAATCGTATAAATTATCGTATATATAAAAGGGAGGGCTATTATGCCAATTAAAATCAACGATCTTACCTTACCAAAAGAAAAACTCGAAAAAGAATACCAAGTTGTTAATGTTACTCGCTGGCAAAAAGACGGAGAAATTCTAGGTTGGAGTTATGAATGTATCCTACCAAAACTCCGCTACGAAAAAATCAATGTCAAAGTCAAATCTGAAACTCCTGTGATTACTCCAGAAGAGCTTACCCAACAAGGTTTAGCCATGGTTACATTTACCAATTTAGTGATTGCACCTTGGGGTCGCTCTAACGGTCAATTCGTCAGTTATGGTTTATCGGCCACGGCAGATGCCGTAGCTTTGATTCCGAAAAAACAAGGTAACCCTACGCAAAACTAATTTTCCTATGGGTTTGTTGGGTGGTTAGGACAAAACGGCGAGGCAGCGCCATAGAGCCGCTTCTGTCCGTTAAGACCGCCCAATAAATCCATAGGCTGGAAGGACTGCTTTGCAGGACTTCCCCTTAACTTGATTTATAGAACAACATCAGGCGAAAAATGATGGTTCTTTGACAACTGAATACACATCAAGGAGTGATGGTTTTGATAGCTTATAATCAGAAAATCATTGAGACTCCCACGTACCTTGAAATTTATGATTATGAAGCAATCATTACTCCTAAACAAAAAACAGGAAATATTGAAACCAACCCAAAACGAAAAAAAGAATTAGCTTGGCTTTATGAAGAAGAAAATCCAACTAGCGATAAAAGAAAAAACTATGATGAACTATCCGCTCAAGGACAATACGACAGCTTAAAACGAAAACAAAAATACTATCAAAATATGCGTTTTGAAATTGCCCGACTCGTAGATATGAACTTTGACAATCGAACAAAATTTTTAACTCTCACTTTCAGAGAAAAAATTCAAGACATTGCCTATGCGAATAATGAATTCAAAAAATTTATCAAACGACTAAACTACGAACTCTATCACACAAAAAAAGCACATCTAAAATACCTAGCCACGTGGGAAAAGCAAGAACGAGGTGCGATCCATTACCATATCATTTTATTTGATTTTCCTTTTATCTCCGTCAATTGCCTTACAACCATCTGGGGACATGGATTTGTCAAAATCAACAAGATTGATGTAGATAGCATCGAAAATCGCGGGCGCTATATTAGTAAATATTTTGATAAGGACTTAGATTTGAAAGAGCATAAGAAGAAGGCATTCTTCAAATCCCGTAACCTCAAAGTCCCCAGCGTCACAAAGCAACTCGTGGATCAACCTTTTGACATCACAAATCAAGACGTACTTTATACCAATGAGTATCTTGTAAGACGTCCGATATTTTACAGTGCGATAAACGAAAGTGCAACTCCAGAACAAGTGATGGATTTTCAAGAAAGCAATGTTCGCTATACCAAGATAAAAAAATAATTCATTATTCCCTACGCAAAATTCAAAGGAAGTGAGAATATGACCGAAATGAAAATTTTACTCAGCGATGATCAGATGGGAATCATTTCTACTCAACTATCTGATTTAATCACAACTGAAATCGAAAAAATTAAGACATAGGAAAACCTGCAACACCGCTATATGAATAAAAAGCAAACTTGTCACTATCTACAGGTTTCCAATAATACGTTAGATGGCTGGATTAAAGATGGCTTGCCCTTCATTCAAATCCACGGTTCAAATAGATTTGACCGTATCGCCATTGATCAATGGCTAGCAAGCCTAGCAAAATAATTCCGACATCGTTATACTCCATATATAGTATTTGATTTCGGCTCGCAAACTCGGAGGGAAATACTATGGCAATTAGCAAAATAGAAAATTAAACTTACCGTTTACGGCTTTACTATCCACAAGATATCCAAGAGATGATAGGCGTAAACAAACTTTATTTCAAAACTAGAAAGGAGGCAAAAACAGCAGAAATTGATTTTTATGCCAAGATTAAAGAGCTACGGGAAAATAAAGAAAAGAATGCTTTTGAATTAGGTTGTGAAGCACTGTTCAAAGATTTCTATGAAGATATCTGGATTGATGCTTATACAGCTGGTTTAACTTCTCGAAACACGAAGTCTCCCACTCCTGTTACAATCGCGAATACAAAAGATATTTTTCGTCTTCATATCTTACCAATGTTTGGGAAATACACGTTAAACTATCTTAATCAAAACAAAGCCTTTGTTCTAAAAATCATGACGCAAAAGGCTGCCGAATATGCAAACTTTAAAACACTACGTAGCTACGTTAATTCTATTTTTGATTGGGCGGAAGAGCTTGAATACATTGAACGGAACAAACTAGAAAAATCGCTTAAACGGATTAACGCTACTAAGAAAAACAAATTGCAGGAAGCCAAAAAAGAAGAAGATTTATACCTCTCCTTTGAACAACTTCAAGAATGGCTAACTGCCGTCCAAAGTGATTATGAAAGTGGGCAATTGACTTTACAGGACTATGTATTATTTCTAACCACCTTCTTTTTGTCTGATCGCAAATCAGAAACTTATGCCATCAAATGGAAGAACGTGAATTTCACTACTTCCCAGATTACGATTGGCAAAGCCTTGGATAAATTCGGCAATGAAAAAAGCACAAAAGGGAATAAAACGACAATTTTCCATATTCCGAATGAACTAAAGCAATTACTTCAACAGTGGAAAGTCCAACAAAAAGAAGAACTAGCTCAATTTGAAATCGAACAAACCGAAGAACAGCTACTCTTTACCTTCTTTGATGATAAAGGGAATATCAACCAAAGGCTTCATACAGATTATTTGAACTACCGTATGAAATCCATTGAGCGACGACATAAACACCTTACCCATGCGACCCCACACAAGTTACGGCATACTGGGGCAACTTTAGCCAAACAAGCTGGTGTCGCTCTAGAACAGATTTCTGAAGCATTGACTCACAGCGATACAAACATCACAAGAACTTATGTAAATACACCAAATGTGATTCAAATGCCTATTGGTGAAATTGCCTATCGTAAATTGTCTCAAAAAGAGTCAGACCGGAATGGTGTCAACAATGGTGTCAACTCAAAAAAAGACGCTTCGCAAAGTGACTTGCGAAACGCCTGAAAGTACTGATATGAAGCTGTTTTTAACGTTTTGAGAATTGACTTGCTTTACGCGCTTTTTTAAGACCTGGTTTTTTACGTTCAACCATACGTGCATCACGAGTAAGTAAGCCTGCGCGTTTAAGAGCTAAACGGAAATCAGGATCTACTTCTAGTAAAGCGCGAGCGATACCATGACGGATTGCGCCAGATTGTCCAGCGTATCCACCACCGTTAACGTTTACGAATACATCGTAAGCGCCTTTTGTTTCAGTAACGCCGAAAGGTTGGTTGATAACTTCACGCAAGTCAGCGTGTGGAATATATTCAGTAACGTCTTTTTTGTTTACAGTAATTTTACCAGTTCCTGGTACTAAACGTACGCGAGCAACTGCGTTTTTACGACGGCCTGTGCCTGTATATTGTGCTTGTGCCAATGAAATTCCCTCCTATTAGATTAAGTTAGTAATGTCTAAAACTTCTGGTTGTTGAGCTGCATGTGGATGAGTTCCCTCAGCATATACATGCAATTTCATGCCTTGAGCACGACCTAAAGTGTTTTTAGGTAACATGCCTTTTACAGAAGTTTCGATCAAACGACGAGAATTTTTAGCACGTAATTCACCGGCAGTGATTGATTTCAATCCTCCTGGGTGATTTGAGTGACGGTAGTATACTTTATCAGTCGCTTTTTTACCTGTTAATTTTACTTTATCTGCATTAATTACGATTACAAAATCACCTGTATCCACATGTGGTGTGAATGTTGGTTTGTTTTTACCGCGTAGTACAGATGCTACTACAGTTGATAGACGTCCTAAAGGAACATCAGTCGCATCTACTACATACCATTTACGTTCTACTTCGCCTGCTTTGGCCATATATGTTGTACGCAAGATTTTTTTCCTCCAATTTCGATTTCGAATGTTTGACATACACTTGAGTTTCCGGGGCTCTTGTGGGGCAAACAATACCATTTAATATATTACCTAGAATAAGGCATAAAGTCAACGTTTTTCTCTTATAAAATGAAAAAAAGAAGCAAGCTTTCAAAAAGCCTGCTCCTTTATGCAAATCTTAGTTTACTTTTTCGTGTGCTGGATCGATATTTGGTGCAAAACCTAATTTTGCTTGAATCATCCAGATTTTTTTCTCTACATCTGTATTGAAACCAGTGAAGATATCTTGTGTACTGTCATCGCCTTCTTCACCAGAAACTTCAATACCTTCTTTGTAAAGGTCTGATAAGTAACGGTAGCCTTCAACTAATTTTTCCATACGTTCAGGAATTGTACGATCGTATGTGCCAACTTCATCTTTGATACCAGTGTTATCAGCAAATTCTTGTAATGTTGAATATGGTGCACCATCTAAAGTAATTAAACGTTCTGAAATCACGTCTAGTTGATCGTTGATTTCATCCATAAATTCATCCATTAAAGGGTGTAAAGTTAAAAATTCTGGCCCACGCATATACCAGTGAGTTTGGTGAATTACAACTGAAAATTGGCTTAAGTCAGCAACCAATTGATTTAAAATTTCTTTTGTTTTTTCGTATCTCATATCTGATTCCTCCTTAAAATGTTCTACATGATTAGCATATTACGGATTGCCTAAAATGTACAACGAAAGCCTCTATTTGAGAAAATTTCTCAAGCATTCTTTAACGTTTTCTTCATGATTTTTGCGTATTTAATACTAAAGGAGTGAAGTCAATGTTTTGTTTTTTTATCGGTAGTTGTTTTGGATCCTTGTTGTGTGTGATTGCACAGCGAGTTCCACTAAAAAAGGATTTTATCACTACACGTTCGCAATGTGACCATTGTAACAACACCCTGCGATTTTGGGAATTAATTCCTATTTTTTCCTATCTGTTCTTAGGTTTTCGTTGTCAACGATGTGGCGGACGTATTCCAGTCATTACTTGGTTAATTGAAATAATTTATGGTGGGATTTTTTATTTTTGTTGGGTGCAGCCAACGATTTCTATGCAATTAATTGCCTTTCTTTGGTTAACCACAGCTACCTTACTTTCATTAACTGATTATTTTTACTTTTTGGTTGAGCCAAAAATTCTTTATCCTCTACATTTGTTGTTATGGAGTATCATGTTTTATTTTCATCAGCCTTTTTATTTGTCAACACTTTCACTGCTAGTGATTTTAGGCATTTTCTTTTGGTTTAGTCTCCGAGATTCTATGGGAATGGGTGATTGGCTATTATTGGGGTTATGGGTGCCTTGGTTAACAATTGAACAATTTTCCTTACTACTATTTGTAGCAAGTGTTTCTGCTTTAGGTGTTTTTTTCGTTAGTTATTTCTTGCGAAAGACACATTTTCAATGTCTGCCTTTTGTTCCTTTTTTAAGTTTGGGGTTATTCGTTGCCTATTTTTTATAAAAGAAAAAAGCTGACGAAAATTCATTCGTCAGCTTTGAAATTACATACGTACTGCAAAACTTGGTGCAAAGTAAGCTACTGAAGCTACTGTTACTGATTGTCCTGGTGCTGGTGCGTGGATGTATTGTCCGCCACCTAATGCAATAGCTACGTGGTAAGTGCTACCTTGTGAGCCCCAGAATAATAAGTCTCCTGCTTGTGCTTCACTTACAGAAATTACTGAGCCAGCACTTTCTTGAGGAACAGTCCAACCACCGATTTCACGGCCTGTTGCTTTACGATAAACATAGCTTGTGAAACCTGAACAGTCAAAGCCACTTGGATCTTTTCCGCCCCATACATATGGTACACCAATGTATTTATATGCTTCTGCTACAACTGAACCAGTTGGTTGAGAAGATTCTACTTTTGGCGTCTCAACTTTAGGCGTTTCAACGACCGGCGTTTGCTCCGCTGGCGTTGACTCTACAACTGGTGTTTCTTCAACAGGTGCTGGTGTTGAAGTTGATTGTTCAGTTGTTGAATTTGACACTGGTGTTGATTCTGCAACTGGTGTATTTGTTGATTCCACAGCTGTTTCTTCAGCTTTTTCAGTTGATTCTACAACTGTTTGTTCTTGAGTTGTAGAATTTTCAACTGGTGCTGAATTTGTTGATGCTGCTTCTTCTGTTTGTTCAGTTTGTGTTTGCTCTTGAGAAGAAGTTTGTACAGCTGATTCTTGTGCTTTTGCTGCTTCCTCTGCTTCTTTTTCAGCTTGTGCTTGTTTAGCTGCTTCTGCGGCTGCTTTACGAGCTTGTTCTGCTAAACGTTCTTGTTCTGCAATACGAGCTTTTTCAGCTTCGGCTTCAGCTTTACGTTTTTGAATACCTTTTTTCTCATCTTCTTTTGAAGATTGTTGTAAAGCTAAGTCAGCTTTCAAGAAGTCTAAATCAGCTTGACTGCGTTGAATCTCACCTTTTTGAGCTTCTAAAGCAGTTTGATTTTCAGCGATTTCTTGTTGTTTCGCTTCGTTTTCAGCTTTTTTATCTTCAACAGCTTTTTTATCTTCTTTTTGTTGGTTAACCAATTCGTTGTTCGCGTTCACGATAGTACTCATCGCTTGGACACGTCCAATTGCGTCTGTTAATGAATCAGAATTTAAAACAGCTTCTACAAGGTTAGTATCTGCTCCATTTACTTGAACATCACGCGCTTGTTTACGGATTGCTTCTTCACGTTTTTCAATACGTACTTCTAAATCAGCAATTTCTTCTTGTAATTTTTGAGATTGTGCTGCTAATTCTTGTTGTTTTGCAATTAATTCTTCAGCTTTGTTATTGATATCAGAAATTTGACCTTCTAATGAGCTAATTTGATCTTGAATACTTGCTTGTTGCGCTTGTAAGTTACTAATCTCTTTGTTTTTTTGCTCGATTTGTTGATCAAAGTCATCAGCTAATACGATGCTAGGTGCAACAGCTGTAAGTGTTAATGAACATGCTAGTAATGCGGTAAGTACACGTTTCTTCACGTTTCATTCCTCCGACTGGTTTTATTTAATAAATAGTTAATTAAGTTTAAAATTTCTTAAACTTCTAATTTAAACGACAAACAGATTGTAACATACGCATATGACAGGGAAATAAAAGAAATATTACAAATATATTTCATTTCTCTCAAACAAATGTTTGCTTTTTCTGAAAATTTTTCTTTTTTTCTCTAAAAAAAAGAAACTATTTTGAGTAAAATAGTTTCGATAGTGGGTAATATAATACGGTAAAAATTAAAATATTTACCAATAAGGTTGGGCCTAAGAAATGTGCGACAAAATAAACAATATTGATTGATGTTAATTTAAACAATAGTTGGATGCCCAATGTAATTAATTCAATACAAGTGACTAAAATAATCCAACCAAAGCTTTCTGTCAGAAGGTTTTTATAAAGTGTCTCTTCTAATAAATACATTAACCAAACAACTAAAGGAAATGCTACTGCGTAAATTCCTAAAACACCAAGATAATATACATCAAAGATACTTCCAATGATTAAAGCAGAAATAATCATGTATCGTTGTGATAAACGTGTAACTACAAAAAACATTACGAGTAAAAGCAAATGTGTGCTCCAAATGTAATTTCCATGACTCCAAGAAAGAAAAGTTCGTGTCAAATGGGCATCCACTAACATCATAAAAAAGAACATTGGTGCTGCGTAATATTTGAATGATTCTTCTTTTAGCATACTTATTCGTCCCCTACTGTTCGTTCAATAACTGTAACGACTGAAAGATCATGCGAGTGTGCATAAGGTTTTACGTAAACTTTTTGATCTAAACCAAACTTATCAACTTCTGATTCAATGACGGTGCCCACTAATAAATCAGCTGGTGAGTTACCTCCCAGGCCCGACGTTTGAACAATATCATCTTTTGAAATTGGCGTTTTACCTGTTAATTGTTCTACCACTAACGCATCACGAGTAACATCGTAGCCTTTTAATAAACCAAAAACCTCTCCTTTTTCTGTACTAATACGCACAGGATAATGATTGCTTGTTTGATTTTCAGATGTTAGTAATTCTACTTTAGAAGACATCGCATTTACTTCTAATACACGCCCAATTAATCCATGTTTAGCCATCACTGCCATATTTACTTCAATACCATCAGTTGCACCTTTGTCAATCACTAGCATATCTTGCCAAGAATCGGGTGAACGGGTAATAACATTGGCGGTAACTTTTTGGAAACTCGTTAAGGTTGCATTTAATTCCAATTCTTCTTTCAAAGCCGCAACTTCTCGTTCATAAGATTTATTTTGTCGTTCTAGTGCATCATATGCATCAACTTTTTCTTTTAAACGTTCATTTTCTTCATATGTAACTAAGAGATTTTGTACAGAGCGAACACCATTATCAAACCACCGTGCGGGTGCAAATACAACTTTATCAACAAATGCTACAGAATCATTGATGACCACTTGTATCACAGACGATTTCTCATCTTTTGCGCGTTGTGCAACAGTCAAACTTAATGCACCGACTGCAATTATAACTAAAATCAAGATAATAATAATATTTTTATTTGGATTAAATTTTTTCACTGAAGCACCTCTAAAATTTCAAACTGATAGCTTAAATTGTACCACTAAATGCCTTTAAACAAAAGAAAGACTCCCACTCTTAATGCTTTTTTTGAAAACTTTCGAAAAAAAACATTGGTGGGAATCTTTTTTACTTATCTTTGCTTTGAACAACTGCTACAATTCCCTCTGTAAAAGAAATTTGTGCCTGATTTGTTAAAAATTCATTGCTGGCATAGGAAGTAGGATGCGTTACTTCTTGATTACTTAATGTATATTTACTTTTAGTTAGTGTCAATTTTGAAACAGGCGTTAAACAGCAATAAGCTAAATACTGCATACCTGCTTCCTTGTGAATCGTATGTGTTCCTGGCAATAGAAATTGAATGCTATTTTGTTGGTCTTTTAAAAGAAGTTGCTGACAGTGTGGCATAAAACGAGGTTCTAAAACCATCCATAAATTTGCCAGAAAATGATCAATTCTTCCCCCAGTTAAACCTATTAAAGTCACATTGGCTTCTGGATAACGATTTAATAGTAGTTCTAATCCTAATTGCGTATCCGTATCGTCTTTTTCTGCAGGTGACTGTTTAACTTCTTCTGCGGTACTAAAAACCAATTGCTGTTCCGCTTCATTTAACGAATCGAAATCTCCCACAGCAAGTGTCAAAGGTAAGCCCTGTTCTATCAAAAAAAGACCGCCACGATCTATTCCAATATAGACATCGTAAGTAGCTAATTGTGGCCAAGTTGAAATTGGCGCCCCTCCAACCATCAAGACATTCATTATTGAATCGCTTCTTTCAATAATTGAATTTGTTTTTCAGGGTGCTCAGCATCATAAATATAACTCCCTGCTACAAAAACATTCACGCCTGCTTCTTTACAACGTTTTGCAGTTTCAGGTACGATTCCACCGTCTACTTGAATATCAAAATGATAGCCGTTTGCTTCTCTTAAAGCAGCTAATTCACGAATTTTATCTAATGACTCCTCAATGAACGATTGTCCACCAAAACCTGGATTGACCGTCATGATCAAGACTTGGTCGACCATTGATAAGACATGCTTCACACTATCAATTGGTGTACCAGGATTTAAAACGACTTCTGCTTTAACATTCTCTGCTTTAATCATTTGAATTGCTCGATGAATATGAGGCGTGGCTTCAACATGCACACCAATAATATCTGAACCCGCAACAGCAAAATCATGAATATAACGTTCTGGTTCAACAATCATTAAATGAACATCTAATGGTAACTTAGTGATTGGACGAATAGCTTTTACTACATTTGGACCAAATGTAATATTAGGTACAAATTGCCCATCCATTACATCCACATGAATATAATCTGCTCCATGTTTTTCAACAAACTCAATATCTCGTTGTAAATTTGCAAAATCTGCGCTTAAAATTGACGGTGCGATTTTCATAAAATTCCTCCTATTTTTTCTTACGATAAACGGGTCTTCGTTTTTCAATTTCTTCTAAAAATTGGACATAATTTTCATAACGTGTTGTAGCGATTTCTCCACTTTCAACACGTTCTTTCACTGCACATTGTGGTTCATTAATATGCATACACTCACGGAAGCGACAAGCGTGGGATGCTTCAACAAATTCTGGAAACTGTTTAGGCAATTCTCGTGCTTCTATTTCTAGAAAATCAATCGAACTAAATCCTGGTGTATCTGCAACCAATCCTTCTGCAATTGGAATCAGTTCTACATGGCGTGTCGTATGTTTACCTCGTCCAAGTGACTCTGAAATCGCTGCAGTCTCTAAGTCTAATTCTGGAACAATACGATTTAATAAAGTAGATTTTCCTGCTCCAGACTGCCCCATAAAAACAGTTAAGTGATTGGGAAATAAGCGTTCTAATTTGTTAATTGCTTCATTGTTTTCAGTTGCAGCAATCACCGTATAGCCAATCTTTTGGTAGCAAGCAACTACTTCTTTGATTTTTTCTTTATCGTCACTTAAATCCGTTTTACTTAAATAAATAATTGGTTCGATAGCTGTATATTCTAACGTAACTAAAAAACGATCCAATAAATTATACGAAAAATTAGGCTCTACCATACTTGTTACAATAACTCCCTGATCAACATTTGCTACTGCTGGACGCACCAATTCATTTTTTCGCGGTAAAACTTCTAATAAATAACCATCTGTCAGATTACTACTCTCAAAGATAACCTCATCACCAACTAATGGCGTGATGTTCCGATTCCGAAAGTTTCCACGTGCGCGGGTTTGATACAACTCTCCATCTGATTGTACATAGTAAAAGCCACTCAATGCTTTTCTAATTTGTCCCTTCAAAAATCCGCCTCCTTGCTTTTTGTCTATTGTATCATATTCCCTAGCATCCGCTAAGTATAATAAAAAAACACCATGATAAAAATCATGGCATTTCCATTTCTATTGTCTGCAACCATTGAATTAATGTTTCACTGATTTTAATTTGCTGTTGTTGATTGGTAATTGTTGATTTGCCATCACCCTTTTGAGGACCATAACTTCCAAATCCAGCATGATTGCCGCCAATAATTGTTTGGTATTCTGTTTGTTGAGGTAAAAATTGTTTGGCTTCTTGATAATTTTTTTCGTTTAACACATCATCATGATCACCTGTCATAGAAAGTACAGGCCCTTCAAAAGACTGTAAATTTCCCTTTTCATCCGGATAACTAGCTAAGAAAAAAACACCCTTTACTTTGTTCTCTTGACTCAATTCACTCGCTGCTCGACTAGCAATCACACCACCTAAGGAATGTCCTCCTAAAACAACCGTTGACAACTGCTCTTTTTCTATTAATTCTTGCGCAGCTTTAGTATCTAATACTGCTAAGTTAAATGGCGATTGGATAAGATAGACAGAAAAACCCGCTTCTGCAACTTGCTGCGCCTAAATACTATAACTTTTATTCTCTACTAACGCACCTTGATAAAAAATAATAGCCGGATTTTCTTTTTTTCCTTCAAAAACCAAAACATTATCTTCTCGAATCGCCTTTTTAGCTGCTCTTTGCGCATCCGAACTAGCTACATAAGAACTACTTTTTATATAGAAAAAACTACCTAATAATAGGAGTAGACATAAGATACCACTAAGCAGCAGCCATTTTTTATACTTTTTTTTCATCAAAAAATTCCTCTTTTTAATAAAATAAAAACACTATCCAAAAATGAATAGTGTTTTTGTATCGGGAAGACAGGATTCGAACCTGCGACCCCTTGGTCCCAAACCAAGTGCTCTACCAAGCTGAGCTACTTCCCGTTAGTAATTTTAAACAATAAAAAAACTACGCGCCCAAGAGGAGTCGAACCCCTAACCTTTTGATCCGTAGTCAAACACTCTATCCAATTGAGCTATGGGCGCATATGTTAATGCCGAGGACCGGAATCGAACCGGTACGGTGATCACTCACCGCAGGATTTTAAGTCCTGTGCGTCTGCCAGTTCCGCCACCCCGGCGTGAAATTGGCTAAAGCGGAAAACGGGGTTCGAACCCGCGACCCCCACCTTGGCAAGGTGGTGCTCTACCACTGAGCTATTTCCGCGAATGGTGCCGGCTAAAGGACTTGAACCCTCGACCCTCTGATTACAAATCAGATGCTCTACCAACTGAGCTAAGCCGGCGAAAACTTATATGCGGGTGAAGGGACTTGAACCCCCACGCCCGAAGGCGCTAGATCCTAAATCTAGTGCGTCTGCCAATTCCGCCACACCCGCATTTGAAAATGAGTCGTACAGGGCTCGAACCTGTGACCCTCTGATTAAAAGTCAGATGCTCTACCAACTGAGCTAACGACTCATATGGAGGTTAACGGGATCGAACCGCTGACCCTCTGCTTGTAAGGCAGATGCTCTCCCAGCTGAGCTAAACCTCCATAGAGATAACAGTGTGGCGACGTCCTACTCTCACAGGGGGCAACCCCCAACTACAATCGGCGCTAAGAAGCTTAACTTCTGTGTTCGGCATGGGAACAGGTGTATCCTTCTCGCTATCGCCACCACACTATTTAATTGAATGAACGTTGTTCATTCAAAACTGGATTTTAAAGTAAAGGTCATAAAAACCTTGAATTCAATTTTTTCTTTTTGGTTAAGTCCTCGATCGATTAGTATCAGTCCGCTCCGTACATCACTGCACTTCCACTTCTGACCTATCTACCTGATCATCTCTCAGGGATCTTACTTTCTTAAAGAAATGGGAAATCTCATCTTGAGGTGGGCTTCACACTTAGATGCTTTCAGCGTTTATCCCTTCCCTACATAGCTACCCAGCGATGCCTCTGGCGAGACAACTGGTACACCAGCGGTAAGTCCATCCCGGTCCTCTCGTACTAAGGACAGCTCCTCTCAAATTTCCAACGCCCGCGACGGATAGGGACCGAACTGTCTCACGACGTTCTGAACCCAGCTCGCGTGCCGCTTTAATGGGCGAACAGCCCAACCCTTGGGACCGACTACAGCCCCAGGATGCGACGAGCCGACATCGAGGTGCCAAACCTCCCCGTCGATGTGGACTCTTGGGGGAGATAAGCCTGTTATCCCCAGGGTAGCTTTTATCCGTTGAGCGATGGCCCTTCCATGCGGAACCACCGGATCACTAAGCCCGACTTTCGTCCCTGCTCGAGTTGTAGCTCTCGCAGTCAAGCTCCCTTCTGCCTTTACACTCTTCGAATGATTTCCAACCATTCTGAGGGAACCTTTGGGCGCCTCCGTTACCTTTTAGGAGGCGACCGCCCCAGTCAAACTGCCCATCTGACACTGTCTCCCACCACGATTAGTGGTGCGGGTTAGAGTGGCCATAACGCAAGGGTAGTATCCCACCAGCGCCTCCATCGAAACTAGCGTTCCGATTTCTACGGCTCCTACCTATCCTGTACATGCGGTACAGACACTCAATATCAAACTACAGTAAAGCTCCATGGGGTCTTTCCGTCCTGTCGCGGGTAACCTGCATCTTCACAGGTACTAAAATTTCACCGAGTCTCTCGTTGAGACAGTGCCCAAATCGTTACGCCTTTCGTGCGGGTCGGAACTTACCCGACAAGGAATTTCGCTACCTTAGGACCGTTATAGTTACGGCCGCCGTTTACTGGGGCTTCAATTCGTACCTTCGCTTGCGCTAAGCACTCCTCTTAACCTTCCAGCACCGGGCAGGCGTCAGCCCCTATACTTCATCTTACGATTTTGCAGAGACCTGTGTTTTTGATAAACAGTCGCTTGGGCCTATTCACTGCGGCTGCTCTAAGAGCAGCACCCCTTCTCCCGAAGTTACGGGGTCATTTTGCCGAGTTCCTTAACGAGAGTTCTCTCGCTCACCTTAGGATACTCTCCTCGACTACCTGTGTCGGTTTACGGTACGGGCCGTTACTTTCTAACTAGAAGCTTTTCTTGGCAGTGTGACATCAGGAACTTCGGTACTGTAATTTCCCTCCTCATCACAACTCATCCGTTACGAATGAAAGCATTTGACTCTCACTCAGACTCGTTGCTTGAACAGACATTTCCAATCGTCTGCATTCCTTAGCCTCCTGCGTCCCTCCATTGTTCAAACAAAAGCAACGGGTACAGGAATATCAACCTGTTGTCCATCGCCTACGCCTTTCGGCCTCGGCTTAGGTCCCGACTAACCCTGGGCGGACGAGCCTTCCCCAGGAAACCTTAGTCATACGGTGGACAGGATTCTCACCTGTCTTTCGCTACTCATACCGGCATTCTCACTTCTAAGCGCTCCAGTAGTCCTCACGATCTACCTTCGACGCCCTTAGAACGCTCTCCTACCAATGCACCATAAGGTGCACTCCACAGCTTCGGTAATATGTTTAGCCCCGGTACATTTTCGGCGCAGGGTCACTCGACTAGTGAGCTATTACGCACTCTTTAAATGATGGCTGCTTCTAAGCCAACATCCTAGTTGTCTGTGCAACCCCACATCCTTTTCCACTTAACATATATTTTGGGACCTTAGCTGGTGGTCTGGGCTGTTTCCCTTTCGACTATGGATCTTATCACTCACAGTCTGACTGCCGAATATGAATGAATGGCATTCGGAGTTTATCTGAATTCGGTAACCCGAGATGGGCCCCTAGTCCAAACAGTGCTCTACCTCCATCATTCTCAACTTCGACGCTAGCCCTAAAGCTATTTCGGAGAGAACCAGCTATCTCCAAGTTCGTTTGGAATTTCTCCGCTACCCACACCTCATCCCCGCACTTTTCAACGTACGTGGGTTCGGTCCTCCAGTGCGTTTTACCGCACCTTCAACCTGGACATGGGTAGATCACATGGTTTCGGGTCTACGACTACATACTCATTCGCCCTATTCAGACTCGCTTTCGCTACGGCTCCGTTTCTTCAACTTAACCTCGCATGCAATCGTAACTCGCCGGTTCATTCTACAAAAGGCACGCTATCACCCATTAACGGGCTCTAACTTGTTGTAGGCACATGGTTTCAGGATCTATTTCACTCCCCTTCCGGGGTGCTTTTCACCTTTCCCTCACGGTACTGGTTCACTATCGGTCACTAGGGAGTATTTAGCCTTGGGAGATGGTCCTCCCGGATTCCGACGGAATTCCTCGTGTTCCGCCGTACTCAGGATCCTCCTAGGTGTCTTTCACATTTCGTCTACGGGGCTTTCACCCTCTTTAGCTAACTTTTCCAAGTTATTCAACTATCTGAAAGAACTACCATATCGGAGTCCTACAACCCCAAGATGCAAGCATCTTGGTTTGGGCTTTTCCCGTTTCGCTCGCCGCTACTCAGGGAATCGAATTTTCTTTCTCTTCCTGCAGGTACTTAGATGTTTCAGTTCTCTGCGTCTACCTCCTGTCAGCTATGTATTCACTGACAAGTAACATCCTATAAAAGATGTTGGGTTCCCCCATTCGGAAATCTCTGGATCAAAGCTTACTTACAGCTCCCCAAAGCATATCGGTGTTAGTCCCGTCCTTCATCGGCTCCTAGTGCCAAGGCATCCACCATGCGCCCTTATTCACTTAACCTTATCAACCTTACGGTTGGGTTTTGATAAAGATCTTCTAGCGATAGAAGCTTTATCAATAAAAATAAGCAATTGAACTTATTAAAAAACTCATTCAACGCGGTGTTCTCGGTTTGTTTTGATTTCTTTACTTTAAATATCCAGTTTTCAATGAACAATACTTAACGACCATTGTCGTTAATGGAGCCTAGCGGGATCGAACCGCTGACCTCCTGCGTGCAAAGCAGGCGCTCTCCCAGCTGAGCTAAGGCCCCAATAAATTTAAGAGTAAACCTCTCAAAACTGAACAAAGGCAAACGATGTGTAGTTTCCGTAATATTCCTTAGAAAGGAGGTGATCCAGCCGCACCTTCCGATACGGCTACCTTGTTACGACTTCACCCCAATCATCTATCCCACCTTAGGCGGCTGGCTCCAAAAAGGTTACCTCACCGACTTCGGGTGTTACAAACTCTCGTGGTGTGACGGGCGGTGTGTACAAGGCCCGGGAACGTATTCACCGCGGCGTGCTGATCCGCGATTACTAGCGATTCCGGCTTCATGTAGGCGAGTTGCAGCCTACAATCCGAACTGAGAGAAGTTTTAAGAGATTAGCTTAGCCTCGCGACTTCGCAACTCGTTGTACTTCCCATTGTAGCACGTGTGTAGCCCAGGTCATAAGGGGCATGATGATTTGACGTCATCCCCACCTTCCTCCGGTTTGTCACCGGCAGTCTCGCTAGAGTGCCCAACTAAATGATGGCAACTAACAATAAGGGTTGCGCTCGTTGCGGGACTTAACCCAACATCTCACGACACGAGCTGACGACAACCATGCACCACCTGTCACTTTGTCCCCGAAGGGAAAGCTCTATCTCTAGAGTGGTCAAAGGATGTCAAGACCTGGTAAGGTTCTTCGCGTTGCTTCGAATTAAACCACATGCTCCACCGCTTGTGCGGGCCCCCGTCAATTCCTTTGAGTTTCAACCTTGCGGTCGTACTCCCCAGGCGGAGTGCTTAATGCGTTTGCTGCAGCACTGAAGGGCGGAAACCCTCCAACACTTAGCACTCATCGTTTACGGCGTGGACTACCAGGGTATCTAATCCTGTTCGCTCCCCACGCTTTCGAGCCTCAGCGTCAGTTACAGACCAGAGAGCCGCCTTCGCCACTGGTGTTCCTCCATATATCTACGCATTTCACCGCTACACATGGAATTCCACTCTCCTCTTCTGCACTCAAGTCTCCCAGTTTCCAATGACCCTCCCCGGTTAAGCCGGGGGCTTTCACATCAGACTTAAGAAACCGCCTGCGCTCGCTTTACGCCCAATAAATCCGGACAACGCTTGCCACCTACGTATTACCGCGGCTGCTGGCACGTAGTTAGCCGTGGCTTTCTGGTTAGATACCGTCAAGGGATGAACATTCTCTTCTCATCCTTGTTCTTCTCTAACAACAGAGTTTTACGATCCGAAAACCTTCTTCACTCACGCGGCGTTGCTCGGTCAGACTTTCGTCCATTGCCGAAGATTCCCTACTGCTGCCTCCCGTAGGAGTCTGGGCCGTGTCTCAGTCCCAGTGTGGCCGATCACCCTCTCAGGTCGGCTATGCATCGTTGCCTTGGTGAGCCGTTACCTCACCAACTAGCTAATGCACCGCGGGTCCATCCATCAGTGACGCAAAAGCGCCTTTCAGCTTTCTCTCATGCGAGAAAAAGCATTATGCGGTATTAGCACCTGTTTCCAAGTGTTATCCCCCTCTGATGGGCAGGTTACCCACGTGTTACTCACCCGTTCGCCACTCTTCTTTTCCAGTGAACCGAAGTTCGGCGGAAAAGAAGCGTTCGACTTGCATGTATTAGGCACGCCGCCAGCGTTCGTCCTGAGCCAGGATCAAACTCTCATAAAAAGTTGAAACAATCTTTCGATTGTTAAGCTCATAAATAACGTTTGCTAGCATTACTGCTTGCTTGTTTTGTGTTACTTCTATCTAATAGAAGTGTCCTACACAATTGGTTCGTTTGCTTGCTTTGTTCAGTTTTCAAAGGTCTACCTTGCTGTGTTAGCAACTTTTAAATCATATCAGATTAACAAGTGAATGTCAATTGTTTTTTTTAAAGAATTTCAATAATTTTTCAAACAAAATTATTGATTGCTTAACAGCAACTCAATCATCATAACAGATGTATTGTTATTCGTCAACAATTTATCTGGTTATTTTTGTTGTTAATTCAACGTATATAACCAATGTGTTTTTGACGACTTTGTTATAATATCATCTGTCATTTACTTCGTCAACTCTTTTTTTCAAAAAGTTAAAGAATTTTTTTGTCGCTTAGGACAAGTAATAATATACCAAGATTTTTGTTATTCGTCAACAGAAAAAACATTGATACATCAACGTTTCTTATTACATCCCTTTCTTCTCATCCTCAACCTTTTTTTGTTCGTTTTTATAGCGAAATACTTCGTAAAATTCAAATTTATCCATTCATCGTTCGTTTTTAGATTTCGTTTGCTTTTGTAATTTCTTATATTCTCTAAAGATTAGGTGGAAATTTATCTATTTTCTCTATTTTTTGATAAAATACTATTAAATACTATTGTTCTATAGGAGGACATTATATGAAAATTTTAGTCGCAGATGATGATAAAGAAATTGTTGAATTGATTAGTATCTATTTACACAACGAAGGCTATGAAACAATCAAAGCTTATGATGGAAAAGAAGCTCTCTCTAAAGTGCGGACGACACCCGACATTGAATTATTGATTCTGGATATTATGATGCCAGAAGTTGACGGCATGCAAGTTGTCAAAACGCTTCGTAAAGAATCACAAATCCCTATTATTATGTTAACTGCTAAAACAACAGATATGGATAAAATTAAAGGTTTAGTTGCAGGCGCTGATGATTATGTAACAAAACCTTTTAATCCATTAGAAGTGATGGCTCGTGTTAAATCACTTTTACGTCGTACTAAAATGCAAGTTGCTTCTGCTCAACCAGATGTTTTGGAAGTAAGTTCATTGATTATTAATCGTGATTCACATGAAGTAAAAACAATTGATGGAAAAGAAATTCAATTGACTGCTTTAGAATTTGGGATTTTATACTTACTTGCTTCCCATCCAAACCGTGTCTTCAGTGCCGATGAAATTTTTGAGCGTGTTTGGAAACAAGAAAGCGTCGTATCTGCAAAAACAGTCATGGTTCACGTGAGTCATTTGCGTGATAAAATTGAAGAAGCAACTGGCGGTGAAAAAATTATTCAAACAGTATGGGGAGTTGGATACAAAATAGATGCAAAATAAAGCAGAAAAAAGAAAACGAGTCACGCTTACTTCTAAAGAAATCAGTGAGTTATTTGCAGAATCAATTATTACGATTATTCTATTAATTATCGTAAATATTGCAATCTTGCTTATTCTTTCTTCTATTATAAATAATACTCCTGCTTTAAACGAGGCAATCTTTGAATCACGCAATAGTTTTGTCGAAAATTTGGACACGGAAATCTTTTTAAGTGGAAAAAATATTCTAGTTCCCGTCTTCCTTGTGTTGGACATTGCTTTTTTATATTGGCGCTTGATTCGTCGCTATCGTCAAATGCAATTACGACATATAATTAGCGAACTACATTATATTGCAGAAGGAAATTATGACCATCGCATTCCTTTTGAACTAAGAGGTGACTTGAATCGCGTGGTGAGCAGCATTAATGGCTTAGTTGATAGTACAGTTGCTGCGATTGAAGAAGAACGAAAAATTGAAAAATCCAAAGATGAATTAATTACCAACGTTAGTCACGACATTCGTACTCCTTTAACCTCAATTATTGGCTATTTGGGATTAATTGAAGATCGACAATACCATTCAGAAGAAGATTTATTGAAATACACGCACACTGCTTACGTGAAAGCTAAGCAAATGAAATCGCTCGTTGATGATTTATTTGAATATACAAAGGTTAGGCAACCCAGTGTGCCAGTTAATTTAATTAAATTTGACATGGTACAGTTAGTCGAACAACTAGCTGCTGACTTTGAATTAGAAGCTAGCAAAAAAGGAATTGAGGTACAAACTGTTGCGCGTCCTGCACAAATTATTATGGACGGTGATACAGAAAAATTAGTGCGCGTCTTTAACAACTTGTTAACGAATGCCCTAAAATATGGCAAAGGCGCCACAAAAATTGTAATGGAAGTCGAAAAGGTTGGCACTGAAGTCGTTATTACAGTTAAAAACAATGGTAAAATGATTCCTAAACGCGCATTGGATTCACTTTTTGACCGTTTTTATCGGGTAGAAGAATCGCGTTCACAAGAAACAGGTGGAACCGGATTAGGATTAGCAATTGCCCAAAGCATCGTTGCTTTGCATGGGGGGTATATTTATGCTAAATCCTCTCATACATGGACTTCTTTTATTATTCATTTACCGTTACATCGCAACAAAGTACCACAACCTAATAACAACGGTTGACGAAAATAAAAAATTCGGCTATGCTAAAACCAATTAAATAGAGAATATGCAAAGAATCTAGTACAAATTAGACTTCTAAAAAGAGAGCTGATGGTTGGTGAAAATCAGTAGAAGCTATATTGGAATCCAATTCTTACCATGCGTCTTTTGAAAGAAAGAACCTTCCCTCAGGTTACGAGGACAAGTGCGGCGTATGCCGAACTTGGGTGGCACCGCGAACAACTATTTCGTCCCAAGCTATTTTGCTAGGGATGGAATAGTTTTTTTATTTTATTCATATAATAGGAGGAAAAAAGATGTTAGATATTAAAATGATTCGTCAAAATTTCGACACTGTGCAACAAAAATTAAAAACACGTGGCGTTTCTGAAGAAGTTCTCGCTGAATTTCTAAAATTAGATGAAGACCGTCGTAGCTTATTAGTCCAAGTAGAAGACTTAAAAAAATACCGCAATGATGTTTCGGCAGAAATTGCTCAATTAAAACGCTCTAAAGAAGACGCAACTGCTAAAATTACTGAAATGAAAGAAGTGGGCGGTAAAATCAAAGCTTTGGATAGCGAAGTGGCTCAAATTGATGAACAATTGAAAGTAATCGCTACAACTCTACCAAATATTCCCCATGAAAGTACACCAATCGGAAAAGACGAAGATGACAACGTAGAAGTACGTCGTTGGAGTGAACCTCAATCATTAGACTTTGAAGCAAAACCTCACTGGGAAATTGCGGAAAACTTAGGTATTTTAGACTTTGAACGAGGAGCGAAAGTTTCTGGTAGTCGTTTTGTCTACTATACTGGTTTAGGTGCACGTTTAGAACGAGCTTTGTATAATTTTATGTTAGATCAACATGTTTATGAACATGGATATACTGAAATGATTACACCATATGCAGTCAATAGCCAAGCGATGTTTGGTACGGGACAATTTCCAAAATTTAAAGAAGATGTCTTCCAATTGGAAAACTCTGACTTAACATTAATTCCCACAGCTGAAGTACCGTTAACAAATTACTATAGTAACGAAATTTTAGACCAAGATCAGTTGCCTATTTATTTTACGGCATTAAGTCCAGCTTTCCGTTCAGAAGCAGGTAGTGCAGGACGTGATACACGTGGTTTGATTCGCTTGCATCAATTCAATAAAGTAGAAATGGTTAAATTCAGTGATGCGGAACATTCTTATGATGAATTAGAAAAAATGACCGCTGACGCTGAATCAATTCTCCAAAAACTAAATTTACCTTACCGTGTAATGGCCTTGTCAACAGGTGATATGGGCTTCTCTGCTGCCAAAACGTATGATTTAGAAGTTTGGATTCCAGCCCAAGATACGTACCGTGAAATCAGTTCATGTTCTAACTGTGAAGATTTCCAAGCGCGTCGTGCCATGATTCGTTACCGTGATGCGGAGAATAAAATCCACTATGCACATACCTTAAATGGTTCTGGTTTAGCAGTCGGTCGTACCGTTGCTGCCGTGTTAGAAAATTATCAAAATGCAGACGGAAGTGTCACAATTCCTGAAGTATTAGTTCCTTATATGGGTGGACTAACAAAAATTGAAAAATAAGCAAAAACCGTAAATGAAGTTTTCATTTACGGTTTTTTCGTTGATTGAATATTTCAATCATGTTACAGTATTAGTAATCACTTTTAGAAAATGAAAGAAGAGGAATTATGACTACAGAAAACACAAACAATAGACGCAGCAATCGACACTCAGGACAATCACCCAAAAAACTCCCTTATTTTTTATGGATTGCATTTCTTTCATGTCTGCTGATTATCGTCAGTGGTGGAACATATGTAGTATATGGCAAAATCCAAGAGCAACAACTCCAAGAAAAACTTGATGAAGAAACAACGAATTTAGTTGCTGAAATCGAGCAAGAACAAGAAAAAAATGGCGTTGTTAGTGAGAAAAAAGAACGGAATAACGATAATATCAAAGAGATTCTTTACATTCCTAAAGAAGAAAAAGAACTACCTTATGAAAATACAGAAGAACAATTGACTCATTTAATGAAACAAGAAAGAAAAAAACTTAAACATCCGAAACAAGCTATCGTAGTAGGTTGCGTGGAAAAACAAAAACGAACCGATCATCTTGCAACATACGCCTTAAATGTCGAAACATACGATTGGGAATCCAATGAACAAACCTTCAAAAAAGAAAATGAACGGACGGAAAAATCGATTTATATCAACACAGATACGGGAGAAGAAATTACATCTAAAGCTTTAATTGGTTCAAAAGCTAATTTATTAGCCATTCAACAAGTTATCCAACAAAAATTATTGGATGATGCGGAAAAACCACAAGATATTTTAGATGCTGTTTTAGATTTACCACGTATTAAATTTGAAAATGCTACGTATACACCAGAGCATTTAGAAATAGCTTTACCGAAAAATAAAACAGGGGTCGATAAATTGACGCTTGATTATAGTGATGTGCAATCATTTATCCAAACTGATCTAGTTGATCCAAGTCAGTTATCAGAAGAAACAACTGCTTTAGATCCCAATAAAAAATATGTTTCTTTGACCTTTGATGATGGACCTGGTGGAGACACTACACCACGATTGTTACAACTTTTGGCTGAAAAAGATGTAAAAGCAACCTTCTTTATGCTAGGTCAAATGGCCGAGGAATTCCCTCAAATTGTTAAAGATGTGCATGAACAAGGACATGAAATTGCCAGTCATTCGTATTCACATCCACAATTAAATGCGATTCCTAAAGACAAATTAAAAGAACAAGTTCGTCTAACCGACAAAGCAATTTACAATGCTGCTGGGATTTTACCACGTACCTTACGTCCGCCATATGGAGCGATTAGTCCAGAATCAGCAGAAGTTATTGGTAAACCAATTATTCAATGGGATATTGATTCTTATGACTGGGATTCAAAAAATACACAAGCAGTTATCGATCGTGTCAATCAAACAGCCTTTGAAGGTGGAATTATTTTGATGCATGACATTCATCCAACAACGATTGATGCCGTAGGAACGGTTATTGATAACTTACGTGCACAAGGCTATGAATTCGTAACGACAAGTCAATTATTGGAGCAAAAAGAAAAACCGTTGTATCAATACTTTGGACAAACGGATGCTCGTGAAATTTAATTAATAAAAACCGTTGTCTCCTCGATCGAGGAAACAACGGTTTATTTTTTTATGATTCAATTGAATAGTTTGGTGCTTCTTTAGTAATTTGTACATCATGTGGATGGGATTCTTTCAAGCCATTGCCACTCATTTGGATAAATTGCGCATTGTCGCGTAATTCTTTCAAGTTCGCTGCACCGACATAGCCCATACCAGATTTTAATCCACCCATCATTTGGAAGATGATATCTGCTGCACTCCCTTTGTACGCTACACGACCTTCGATACCTTCTGGAACTAACTTATTCGCTTCATTCACGCCACCTTGGAAGTAACGATCGCTTGACCCTTTTTCCATCGCACCTAATGATCCCATGCCACGATACGTTTTGAAACGACGACCTTGGAAAATTTCAAATTCACCAGGAGATTCATCCGTACCAGCTAACATACTCCCTAACATTACCGCAAAACCTCCGGCAGCTAATGCTTTGACAATATCACCAGAATATTTAATACCACCATCAGCAATGATTGCCTTGCCATATTGGCGAGCAACTGACGCTGCATCGTAAATTGCTGTTAATTGAGGAACACCTACACCTGCAACGACACGAGTTGTACAAATTGAACCTGGTCCAATTCCGACTTTAACAACATCAACACCTGCGTCATATAAAGCTTTGGTCCCCTCACCCGTTGCTACATTGCCGGCAATTAATGTTGCTTCAGGAAACTCTGCACGAATTTCTTTAATTTTGCGTAATACGCCTGCGCTATGACCATGTGCCGTATCAATAACGATAGCATCCGCACCAGCATCCAATAAAGCTTGCGCACGTTCAAAGGTATCACTTGTTACCCCAACTGCTGCTGCAACTAACAAACGACCGTGTTCGTCTTTTGCTGCATTTGGGAATTCGATTACTTTTTCAATATCTTTAATCGTAATTAAACCACTCAAGCGACCAGCTTCATCAACGATTGGTAATTTTTCAATTTTGTGTTTTTGTAAGATTTTTTCAGCATCCTTCAACGATGTTCCTACAGGTGCAGTCACTAAATTTTCTTTTGTCATTACATCAGAAATTGGAATATGATAATCTGTTACAAATCGTAAGTCACGGTTTGTCATAATTCCGACTAATTTACGGTTTTCCATTGTTTCGACAACAGGAACACCACTAATACGATAACGACTCATTAACTCTTCAGCATCCGCTACTAAATGCTCAGGCGTTAGGAAAAATGGATCAATAATAACGCCACTTTCAGAACGTTTTACTTTGCGAACTTCATCGGCTTGCGCTGCAATACTCATATTTTTATGAACAACACCTAAACCACCTTGGCGCGCCATGGCAATCGCCATCTTACTATCTGTTACGGTATCCATACTGGCACTAATAATTGGAATATTCAATTTTAAATTCTTAGCTAATTGAACACTCATATCAACATCATTTGGCAATACACGACTTTCAGCAGGTATCAGTAATACATCATCAAAAGTCAATCCTTTTTTCACGAACTTTGTTTCCCAGTTGGACATTTTCGTAACCACTCCTCAAATTTTTATATTTTAATGAAAATAGCAAAAATTATGCCATAAGTCAACTATTCAAAATAAAAAGATTAAATAACTAAGAATTAAGTAAGAAAAAACGAACAAACTGCCCTTCTCTCACAGAAAAGGTTATTTGTTCGTCTCCTATTATTTTCGTGGAACAGATAAACTACCCACGATATTGTATTTTTTCTTCAAGTAATAACGTAACCCAATCGCAACTGCACCAATCACTGCTAAAACAATTGGATCAAGTACAATATTAATTGAACTTGGTAAAATTGACGTTACTGCAATTGTCGCAATCCATAAGAAAAATGAACCGATTAAGATCAACATAATCTTCCACATTTTTGGACGCTGTGATTTATCTGCACCTGGGCGCTCATATTGATACATATATTTATACATCACATAAAAGACCCATCCACCGACCATTGCCATCGAAATGAATGTGATAATCCCATACACTTGTGCACTATCACGAGCAAAGAGACCCATGACGCCCATCATAATACCGAAAATACCTAAAATTAATAACGTATTATCTAACCACATCATGACAGGTGATGTTTCTTTGACTTCTTCTGGTTTATTTAAAATTGCTTCTGTTCGTTCAGAAACCGTTCCAAACAATTGGCGTGCTGTTCGGCCACCTTTTTGTTCTTTAACTAAAACAGGTAATATTTCGTGTAAAGCAATCGCTTTTTCTTCTTCAGATAAGTTCGCTGCTTCAAGTGATTTTTTCAAATCAAAAATATACTGTTGGTTTCTTTTTGTTAATTGTTTTTCTAATTCACGATTTTCTGAAACATATCCTCGTAGAGTTTCTGGTTCCATGACTCTCGGTTCTCCCTTCGCCTTCCCTAACAACATTTCCACAGGCTATTTTACCATACTAGTTCCTTGCTTTGGTAGCACTTTACTGCAAAAATCGTTAGTTTATACATTAAAGCGGAATAACATAACATCGCCATCTTGCACGATATACTCTTTTCCTTCTAAACGAACACGTCCAGCTTCTTTTGCTGCTTGCATGTTTCCATATTTATCTAAGTCTTCAAAAGAAACAGTTTCTGCACGGATAAAACCACGCTCAAAGTCAGAATGGATAATCCCTGCCGCTTGAGGTGCTTTGATTCCCTTGCGGAAGGTCCATGCACGAACTTCTTGCTCGCCCGCCGTAAAATAGGTTGCTAGACCTAATAAATCATAAGCTGCACGGATTAATTGATCCAATCCAGATTCTTCAATACCTAGTGCTTCTAAGAATTCTACTTTATCCTCTTCATCTAACTCGGCAATTTCTTCTTCTGCACGAGCACTTACGATAATTACTTCTGCATTTTCACTAGCTGCAAATTCACGAACTTGTTTAACATATTCATTGCTATCTGCATCCGCCACTTCATCTTCAGAAACATTGGCTACATATAACACTGGTTTGGTTGTTAATAAGAATAATGAACGGACGAATTTTTCTTCTTCCGATGTAAATTCAATCGTACGAGCAGATAAACCTTCTTCTAAAACAGGTTTGATTTTATCCAAAATAGCTAGTTCAGCTAACGCATCTTTATCTTTTGTTTTCGCAATTTTTGCGACACGTGTATAACGTTTAGTAACGGAATCTAAATCTGCTAAAATCAATTCCAAATTGATTGTATCGATATCTGCTAAAGGATCTACAAAGTCTGCTTCACGATTTTGTTCACGCATAATGTTTTCATCATCAAAACAACGAACAACGTGACAGATGGCATCAACTTGACGAATATGACTCAAAAATTGGTTTCCTAGTCCTTCTCCTTTGCTGGCACCTTTTACGATTCCAGCAATATCAGTAAATTCAAAGGTTGTCGGTACTGTTTTTTTAGGATTGACCAATTCAGTTAGTCGTTGTAAACGCCAGTCTGGTACTTCAACCATCCCCACATTTGGATCAATCGTTGCAAAAGGATAGTTCGCTGCTTCTGCACCAGCCTTTGTAATCGCGTTAAATAAAGTTGATTTTCCTACGTTTGGTAAACCAACGATTCCAGCTGTTAATGCCATGTTTTCTTCACTCTTTCTCTTTTTTTTCTAAAATTTTCTTCATTTTCTTTTCAAATTCGCGACGTGGTAACATTACAATGTGACCGCATTTCTCGCATTTAATTTTGATATCCGCACCCATACGGATAATTTCCCAACGGTTTGTTTGGCATGCATGCGGTTTTTTCATTTCTACTTTATCGCCTAAGTCATACATAGATTTCTCTCCTTATGCTTCATCAAAATGAATGTTTAAAATATCTAAAATTCGCGTTAAATCACTTTGAGACAAATATTCGATTTCAATCTTACCTTTGCCTTTTTTTTCATTGATTTCGACACTTGTTCCAAACTTATCCATCAAACGATCTTCACTTTCACGTAAATAATACGGCTTTTCTTTCACGATTCGAGGAACCTTTTTCTTATCTTTGGATTCATTCATTGTAGAAACAAGCTGTTCTAATTGACGCACGGTTAAATTTTCTTTCACACAACGATTAGCTAATTTTAAAATTTGCTCCTTGTTTTTCAAGCCTAATAACGTTCGGGCTTGCCCCATCGACAAACGTTCATCTTGCATCATTTCTTTGACCAACTTTGGCAAAGATAATAATCGTAAATAATTCGCAATATATGGACGGCTTTTTCCTAAGCGTTCAGCAACTTCTGCTTGAGTCAGTTTCAAATTCTTCATTAGCATATCATAGGCTTCCGCTTCTTCCAACGGATTTAAATCTTCACGTTGTAAATTTTCTAAAACCGCCACTTGCATCATGGATTCTTCATCAAACTCTCGAATAATGGCAGGAATCGTTTCTTTTTTTGCTAATTTTGAGGCTCGGAAACGGCGTTCACCCGCAATAATTTCATACCCTTTGACTGCTGATTTACGCACAATAATTGGTTGAAACACGCCAGATTGCTCAATGGAATTCGCTAATTCTTGTAAAGAAACTTCATCAAACGTTTTGCGCGGTTGATACGGGTTAGGGCGTAGTTCATTTAAAGAAAGTTCTAGCACTTCGTCTTTTTTTACATCTACATTTTCAAGTCCAGCTAAATCTTGAAACAACGCATCGATGCCTTTGCCTAAACTTTTCCCCTTATTTTTCACGAGCTAACACTTCCTTTGCTAAAGCCTGATAAACTTCGGCACCTTTTGATCGTAAATCATAATCAATAATCGATAAACCATAGCTTGGTGCCTCAGATAAGCGAATATTTCGTGGAATAACAGTTTGATATACTTTCTCTTGGAAATAACGACGAACATCTTCAACAACTTCACTACTTAGATTTGTTCGTGCATCAAACATAGTCAGCAAGACACCTTCAATTTCCAAATCTGGATTAAAGTGTTTTTGTACTAAACGAACGGTATTCAACAATTGACTTAATCCTTCTAACGCATAATATTCACACTGTACAGGAATTAAAATGGAGTCACTTGCAGTAAACGCATTGATGGTCAATGTCCCTAATGAAGGTGGGCAATCGATTAAAATGTAATCATATTGCGCAGTTACTTCTTTTAAAGCCACTTTCAGACGTGTTTCTCTAGCCATCTTCGTTGCTAGTTCGATTTCGGCACCAGCCAATTGAAGCGTGGCAGGAACAATATCTAAATTTTCTCTTGAACTAGCTAAAATGGTTTCACGAATCGGCACTTCATTCACTAATACATCATAAATATCTGTCTGTACGTCTGCCTTTTTAATTCCGATTCCACTTGTCGCGTTGCCTTGTGCATCAATGTCTACTAGTAAAACTTTTTTGCCAACATAGGCTAAACATGCTCCTAAGTTGACCGTTGTGGTGGTTTTACCAACGCCACCTTTTTGGTTTGCAACAGAGATAATTCGTGCCATGGCTCTTCCTCCTACTTGATTGGCTGTTTATTTGGTAATCCTGGTTTTCTAGGATATTTTTTGGGTGTTTCTTTTTTCTTTTCAATAATTAATGTATGACGCTCATCATTGGTAACAGGTAAATGAATTTCTTTATCTTCTATGAATTTACCACCTAAAATCGCAATTGCTAGTTTTGCTTCAAGTAATTCTTCTTCGCTTTTAGCTGCTTTTAAAGCAAAGAAAAAGCCAGATTTTTTCACTAAAGGCAAACATAATTCAGCTAACACATTTAAGCGAGCAACTGCACGGGCTGTAACATAATCATATGAAGCGCGATGTGCTACATTTTGTCCAAAAGTTTCCGCACGATCATGAAACAATGACACGTCATTTAAACCGAGTGCATCGACTAAGGTTTGTAAAAAAGTAATGCGTTTATTTAGTGAATCAACAATTGTAATTTTTAATTGAGGAAAGACAATTTTTAAAGGAATACTTGGAAATCCTGCACCTGAACCGACATCACATAAGGAAGCTTGTTCATTTAATGGTACGGATAATGCCAAGGTGATTGAATCATAAAAATGCTTCAAATACACTTCTTTTTTCTCAGTAATTGCAGTCAGATTCATCTTCTCGTTCCATTCAACTAATAGTTCGTAGTAGCGTTCAAATTGTTCCATTTGTTTTTGGTTCAACTCAATGCCTTGAGTACGTAATTCTTGTTGAAATTCTTCAGGTAACATAGCCATTTCCTTTCTTTTCGTGAAACAAAAAATGTTTCACAGACTAGTTACTACTTTAACGCAAAACCGCTAATCATGCAATAGTTCGACTATAAGAATACGCAAAAAAAGATGACTAAGCACCTCACTCAGCCATCTTTTTCTAAATTTATTTCGCTGCTGGAATTTCAATTGCGTCAATTTGATTGATTTTATCAAATGAACCAGTTTGATCCATTTTAGCAGAAATTTTATACCCATCTGCTTCAACTTCGTAATCCATCATAGACGTAAATGAAACTGGCAAGAAAGTCTCTTTACTGA
The DNA here is from genome assembly GCF_017426705.2 of Enterococcus sp. DIV2402. Classification (NCBI taxonomy): domain Bacteria; kingdom Bacillati; phylum Bacillota; class Bacilli; order Lactobacillales; family Enterococcaceae; genus Enterococcus; species Candidatus Enterococcus lowellii. The sequence continues at coordinate 396,407 of NZ_CP147251.1, forward strand.
TGATTGATTCATAAGAAAAATCATTGATTTTCATTTGATCCATCATGCTAGACATGTCTGCTTCTGTCCCTGTATTTCCAGATGTTAAAACTTTTTCAGCTAAATCTTTTAATTCTTCGCCACTACCAGTAAATGACAACACATAATTTTCGCCAGCTTCTGTAAGCTCTACTTTGTCTTGATATTCTTCAAATGAATCAAAAATATCCGATGAAGAATACGTATCAATTAAATCTTCCACATCCACACCTGATGTTTCAAGTGGTTGTTTTTGCCATTCGTCTGATCCAGCAACTTGATAATACAATGCTTCTTTATCCATGTAGCTAGTTGTCGTTTGAGATTGACCATCTACGGGGAAACTAGTTTCAGTCTTCATTGCAAAAGGGTCTAGCGTATATTGAACGACAGAGCTTGTATCCACCTTATTTTCTTGTTCGTTCATCATCATATCCATTTTGATGTCCATTGTTATTTCTGCACTCTTAATATTTTGTGATGCTTCAGAAGCTTTCTGTAAAACTTCTTCCTTAGACAAATTTCCTGCTTGTTTTTCAGAGGTCGCGACCGTTTCATTTGTTGTTGCTTGTTCATTGTTGTTACACGCAGATAAAGTAATTGCGCATAAAGCAATCGACGCCCAGACTAACTTTCTTTTTTTCATCGTTGTTCCCTCCTAAATAATTTATACCCTTATATTGTAACATGTGATGGAATTAAATTCTTTTTTCATGTTTAAAAACAAAAAATAGCAAGGACTATTCCCCCTGTCTACGAAAAATACCCGAACTTTATAGAATAAGATGGTTCATTACAGTCGACATTTATTACAAATCTATGTTAATGACTACAGCTTATCTCATATCGTTCGGATATCTTTTAATTATATTATTTTTTTAATTTTATAATAAAGGCGTTGCCCATGTTTTAACATCTGCTCGTTTCGCTCGATTCTTTTTGATTTCTGGATCAGGATAACCCAGACGATAATTCGCTATTACTTCATAATTTTCAGGAAAACCTAAGCGCTTAGCTAATTCTTGATCCATTACAAATTTACTTGATGCCCAAAAACCAACCAAACCTGCTTCATAGGCAACCAATGAGAAATTTTGAATTAAAGCAGCCGTCGCTTGAATCGAATCTGAATCTAAGCGTTTGTTGTCTGGAATAACTTCTCTTGCGAATAAAATCGTTGCTGGCGCATTTTTAAGTAAGTTCGTCATTTTTTTAGTCATTTTTTCTCGACTTGCTTCATCATGAATCACACCATTTTCTTCATAACGCTTAATCACTTCATTGTATAGAAACGCTTTTTCTTCTTGCGTCGTAATAATTTTTGCTTGCCAAGGCTCACGTTTATGAAAAGGAGCAAAGCGTGCTTTTTCTAATAATTCATAAATTAACTCTAATGGAACTTCTTTACTCAAACTCTTTTTGGATGTCCGACGTTCAACAATTGCTTCACTAACTGTAACCATTCTATCTCCTCCTTTGAGAATCATTCTCACTTATTAGTTTACTTAGAAAAAAATGAGAAAACAACTATTAAAGCTTATACAAGATTCAAAAAAATACCCGAACGACACAAGAGCATTGTTTCAGGCTCTCTATCGTTCAGGTACTTCGTTTTAAACAATTTGTATCAGGTTCTTATATTACCAATTATTTCATTTGATTGACAAACGTATAAAATGAAACCATATCATGCAATTGATGATTGCATTGTTCACTATCCGCACAGATATAATTTCCTTTTTTGGTGTATGTCCCATCACCACTCGTTTTAGTTGTCGCTAAAAACATCGAGACGTTCGATACTTTTTGACAAATTGAACAGACATTTTTCAAAATAGTGGGACTTAATTGCCCAGAAATTCCTTGCAGCTTCTCATCTTGATAATACAAAATAAATTTCTTCTGACTGCCGGGATCATTCCAGCCTATATAAGAGTGTTCTCTTAAATCAAGTCCTTCCCATGCCGGAATCTTTAACTTTTTAGTTTTTCGAAATGCTTTTTCAATCTGCTTATTTGAAGGTTGATTAAACGGAATCACCGCTGCTTTTAACGTTTCAAAATAACTTTCGGTTTTCGCTCTTGTTAAGGACCTATCCAAAATAAATGTCTTGAGTGCTTCAATTTCTGGATAGCGTTCTGGAACAATTTCATCAATTTTTTCGACAGTCAGCGCTTGAATTGTCTGAATTGTTTCGTGGTCATTCACAGATTGATACGAATTAATTAAATATTGGACTTGTTTTTGAATAGCAAAATATTGATATGGTTGGATTATTGGGTTCATTATAAATTTCCTTTCTTCAAACATATAGATGCTTTGAAGAAATCAGACAAAGCATCCGAATTAACGATCAGCAATTTGTCTTTCTACAGAAGATACAGTACGTACCATTCTATCATCCCCTTTAGTTGATTCAATTATATTACTGACCTATCATACGTGGAAACATCCAAAATATCAATCGAAATGTTTCACGTGAAACACTTCGATCCTTGATTTAACAACTTGTGAAATCATTATTTTTCTATTGTGCAACAAAGCACAATTATCGTCCGTAGATTATTCCATTTTTATATCTTCTAAAAAGAATCGTAGACTGTCTATCAATCCAAACAGCTTTTTCTAGTGTTGCAAATAAATGGCTCCCATTTTGAGCCTGAGACTTATCCACAATAAGCAACTGTTGGATAATTTTTTGAATTTCTTTGTCCGTAATTTTATCTGAATCAACTTGTGGATAAAATATATGTCGTTTTCCTTCACTTGTTAAAAAGATTAACTTTAATTTTTTCATCTCCATCCCTCCTAATATTAATAAACGATTACACAAACATCATTGTCGCTTTTTTATAAAATTTTTATTTTCAATTGTATAATCAATCACAAAATATGCTATGATAAAGAAAATATTATTAAAGGAGTCCTTTTATATGGATCAATACACCCCGTTAAATTTATATACAAATTATGAACAAGCAGCACTCAATTATCCCTCACAACAACTAATTCTTGATGAAGTCTTGCCTGCTTTCCCAGAATTACCCTTAGAAACCACTTATGCTGAAAGCTTAGCTATCATTCAGCAACGAGCGTATCAATTAGCCCGCTGTGGCGTGCAAGCACGAGATAAAGTTGTTATTTTTAAAAGCCCAAAATTTGATACTTATTTATTAGCAACAGCTGTTTCTTATTTAGGTGCTATCCCAGTGATGGTTTCCTATCATTTCCCCGTAGAAACTATGACTGTTTTTGTAGAACGTCTGGAAGATCCTTTCATTCTTTTTGACGACCAAACGGCGAATGTGGTCCAAGCAATTGAAAATAGTTCCGATAATAAACATCTAGCTGTAAGCTATTTACTTCAACAAACTCCGTTAGAAGCCCCACAGCTTCAATTAGAGCTAGATGAAATCAGCTATATGACTCATACTTCTGGAACTACTGGTATTCCAAAATTAATTTGTCATTCAGCAAATTCAATGGGCTGGCGAACCTTATGGCAACGAACTATTTTTGAAAAAATTACAGAAAAAAAATTATTAGCTTTTCATATCTCACCTGTTCATTCTCGCTTTAATATTGGTATGACTTCTGCTATGGCGATGGGGTTCCCCTTAATGCCTTTAAATACTGCAGATAGTCAAAAAGTAGGTGTGATGTTAACTCGTTATCAGCCGATTGCGTTAGAAACGCACCCAAATAACTTTGTACAGTGGTCCTTTTATGCCAAAGAACACCCTGAAGCGTTTCACAGTATTCGTTACTATCATTCGACTTTTGATGCCATCAATAATCAAACCATGGCACGCTTTTTGGAAGCTTCTGGAGACGAAGAAGCAGTTTTTCTACAAGTATATGGACAAAGCGAATGTGGACCGATGATTCTTAAAAAACATACGCTAGTTTCATTAAAAGGAAATGATGCCCGCGATATGGGAATTGGTTTAGAAGGTTTAACTCAAGCACGTATTGCTGATAAAAACGGGAATGTCTTACCGGCTAATACAGATGGACACATCCAATTTTTATCAAAAGGCCGTGCACTTACTTATTACAAAGAAGACGCACGCTTCCAAGAAACAGTTTATAACGAATGGTGGGATAGCGGAGACTACGGTATGATTGACTATCAGGGGCATTTATTCTTAAAAGATCGTCAAGTAGATTTAATTGAAAAAATTAACAGCAATCTTGCCATCGAAGATTATTTACTTGATCACTTAGACTTTCTAGAAGAAGTAGTTATCGTCCGTGATCAAGATCAACAACCGCAACCCATTATTTCAGTTGTCACTGGGAAAGAAATGAATTGGGATGCCTGGTGGGAAAAAATTGCTGATTTACCGCATTTAAACGAACCACTGCTACGAAAATTTGAAGAAATTCCTCGCACAGCTACCATGAAAGTGCAACGCCTACAAATTGAACAAGCATTAAAAAATCATACATTTTAAAACAAAAACAACCGAGCATAAGAATATACTCGGTTGTTTCACATGAAACATTTAGCTAAAAGAATGCAAGAGAATAGCCTTCACAGTTATTCTCTTGCATTTTTTATTAATTTTGGTTTGAAGTTGTTTTCGCGATTTTTCCTTGTTCGATATAGACCATTAAAATACTCAAGTCGGCTGGATTTACACCACTGATTCGGCTTGCTTGAGCAATGGTTTCTGGTTGGATCTTTTGTAATTTTTGTTTTGCTTCGGTTGCTAAACCATTGATTGCTGAATAATCGATGTTTTCTGGAATGCGTTTTGCTTCCATGCGTTTTAATTTCTCTACTTTTTCCATCGCTTTTTTGATATAACCTTCGTATTTAATTTGAATTTCTACTTGTTCAATTTCACGATTGGTTAATGCTTCATTGACTGGAATAAATTGAGCAATTTCTTGATAACCAATTTCTGGACGGCGCAAGATTTCATTGGCTAAGACACCATCTTTTAGGGTCGCTGAGCCTTTTGCTTCTAAGAATGCTTGTACTTCTTTAGTTGGTTTGATACGGATACCTTTCAAGCGCTCAATTTCCGCTTCAACAGCGGCTTTTTTGGCTACGTAGTCTTGATATTGGTCTTCTTTTACTAAACCAATGACATGACCCATTTCAGTTAGACGTAAATCAGCATTGTCGTGGCGCAATAATAAACGATATTCGGCACGAGAAGTTAAAAGACGATACGGTTCATTGGTTCCTTTGGTTACTAAATCGTCAATCATCACACCGATATAGCCATCACTACGTTTTAAAACAAGTGGCTCTTTGCCTTGAATTTTCAATCCAGCATTAATTCCGGCGATTAAACCTTGACCTGCTGCTTCTTCATACCCGCTTGTTCCATTGGTTTGACCAGCTGTATAAAGGTTTTCAATAACTTTTGTTTCCAACGTTGGACGCAATTGATGGGGAACAACCACATCGTATTCAATAGCATAACCTGTTCGCATCATTTCTGCTTTTTCCAAACCAGCAATTGAATGCAAGACATTTTCTTGCACATCTTCTGGTAACGAAGAAGATAAACCTTGTACATAGACTTCTTCGGTATTTAAGCCTTCTGGTTCTAAGAATAATTGATGACGTTCTTTATCTGCAAAACGAACAATTTTGTCTTCAATTGATGGACAATAACGTGCACCAACCCCTTCGACAATCCCAGTAAACATCGGCGCACGGTGCAAGTTTGCTTGAATGATTTGATGTGTTCCTGGATTAGTGTACGTTAACCAACAAGGAATTTGTTCTTGTTTATAGGCACTATCTGGCGTGCTAAAGCTAAAATGATTGGGCGCTTCATCACCTGGTTGAATTTCAGTCACACTGTAATCAATCGTGCTTGATTTCACTCGTGGAGGTGTTCCTGTTTTAAAGCGTTCAATTTCTAGTCCTAGTTCTTTTAAGTTATCTGCTAAAGCTACGGAAGGTTGGGAATTATTCGGACCAGAAGAATATTTCAACTCACCAATAATAATCTCACCACGTAAAGCTGTTCCAGCAGTAATTACAACGGCTTTTGCTTCATAGCGTGCACCAGTTGCGGTTACTACGCCTTTACATACGCCGTCTTCAACGATCAAACGTTCTACAATTCCTTGACGCAATGTTAGGTTTTCTTCATTTTCAATTGTACGTTTCATTTCTGATGCATAGGCGTGTTTGTCAGCTTGGGCACGTAACGCACGCACTGCTGGCCCTTTCCCAGTATTCAACATACGCATTTGAATATAAGTTTTATCGATATTTTTGCCCATTTCGCCACCTAATGCGTCAATCTCACGCACAACAACACCTTTGGCTGGACCACCAACAGAAGGATTGCATGGCATAAAAGCAACCATATCTAAGTTAATTGTGATTAATAGTGTTTTATTTCCCATACGGCTTGCGGCTAAAGCAGCTTCTGAACCTGCATGACCTGCACCGACAACAATGACGTCATATGCGCCACCTTGATATTCTTGCATTGTGTTACTTCCTTTCTTATTTACCTAAACAGAATTGACTAAACAATTGTGTAATTAATTCATCTTGCACACTATCACCAACTACTTCACCTAAATAGTCCCAACAGCGTGTCATATCCATTTGTACAAGGTCAACAGGCATACCAGCTTCAATGCCTTCTACCACTTCGCCTAGCGCTTGTGAGGCATTTTCTAGCAAAGCAATATGACGTGTATTTGACAAATAAGAAGCATCTTTATCTGCTGTTTGCCCGCCAAAGAACAAATCAGCAATCGCTTTTTCTAACTGGTCTAAGCCATCATTTTGTAAAACAGATACGTCAAAAACAGCATCGCCTACAACATATTCTTCTAGTTCTGTACGATTTAATTTTGATGGTAAGTCGGCTTTATTTAACAAAATAATACGTTTTGTGCCAGTGGTAATCTCAATCAATTGACGATCTTCAGGCGATAGTTCTTCGCTTTGATTTAACACTAATAAAATTAAGTCAGCTTCTGATAAAGCTTTTCGACTGCGTTCAACACCAATTCGCTCAACAATATCTTCTGTTTCACGAATGCCTGCTGTATCAATTAATTTTAAAGGTACACCCCGAACATTGACGTATTCTTCAATAACATCCCGCGTGGTTCCAGCAATGTCGGTTACAATCGCTTTTTCTTCACGTAACAAATGATTCAATAAACTTGATTTCCCTACATTTGGTCGACCAATAATCGCAGTATTAAGACCTTCACGCAAGATTTTTCCTTGTTGTGCAGTTTGTAACAATGCCTGAATTTGTGCTTGCACATGCGTTGCTTTCTCTAATAATAAACGTGTGGTCATTTCTTCCACATCATCGTATTCTGGATAGTCAATATTCACTTCTACTTGTGCCAGTGTTTCAAGGATTTCTTGACGTAACGCACGAATCAAATTTGATAAATTACCATCTAATTGATTTAAAGCTAAGTTCATTGCTTTGTCAGTTTTCGCTCGGATTAAATCCATAATTGCTTCTGCTTGTGACAAATCGACACGTCCATTTAAAAAGGCACGTTTAGTAAATTCACCTGGTTCAGCTAATCGTGCACCTTGGCGTAATAGTAGTTGTAAAATTTGATTGACAACAACAATGCCACCATGACAATTGATTTCAATGACATCTTCTCGCGTAAATGTTTTTGGTGCACGCATGACAGAGACCATCACTTCATCGACTAATTGTTCTGTTCTTGGATCAAAAAGATGACCGTAATTAATTGTATGACTTGCGACATCTGCTAATGATTTATTGGCTTTGAATACTTTGTCTGCAATAGCAACAGCTTGATCGCCGCTTAAACGAACAATGCTAATTGCTCCTTCTCCCGGGGGAGTCGAAATTGCTGCAATCGTATCAAATTCTTGCGTAATTTCCGCCACGAATAGTCCCTCCTAATTTTTGACACAAAAAAAGTGCCCACTCCACCCGTTAAATTTCACGAGTAGACTTCGCACTTTGACTGCTTGTCTGATTAAATTCTTGTCATAGAGTAGCATATTTTTTCAATAGTGACAAGTTTCCAACTCACTTGTATTTTAAATAAGTTAAGTTTTGCGCAAACATCCAAAAAAAGCTAAAATATAGTTGCATAGACTTGCGGAAAGAAGGGATCAGTTATGAATACTGAAGAAAACATCAATTATAAACACGGTGGCGATGAGCGCATCAATCGTATTATTTTATCTACAGGAAATGTCAATAAACCCTATGTCGTACGTGACATTGTTTTTGCAACAGCTAAGATTGATGTTGATTTATTTGATCCAGCGAACAACCCAAATGAATTATTAGCTGACGTTGCTTATAAATTAAAAGAAACTGCCTATGAATACGGTGCAAATGCAGTGATTAACTGTCATTTTGAGCATGAGCATACTGACAATAACATCATAGAAATTTTCGCTTATGGAACAGTCGTGCAATTCACACAATCAACCATTGGTGGTTAATTTTTCCAATAAAAAAAAAGCCTGTCGAAAAGTCAGGCTTTTTTTATATCAAAGTATTTGCTCTGATAAGAATGATCTACTGTAGACTATACTTGTAAAAGAACATGAAGTCAAGGAAACATCGGTGAATCTGTTACATGACAGATCTAGTCTTTTCTATTAAATGTGTTTTACGTGTCTCACCAATAACTAAAGGTACGGTTTCATATTTTACTTCACTGTATTCTAAACCAAACCAGTTTTCAGGAGAAGTGGTGTAACGTTTGATAGATAACTTCATTTCCATCACTTGACGCTCCCATTTACTTAATTCACAGTTATTCGAAAGTGATTTTTGAATTAAAATAAATTGAAAATCACCCACCTCACGTCCAGGGGTAATAGAGTAAGTTTGCGGTTGTTTTGGTAAGCGACCATCTTTCATCAAATCATTAATCACTTGGCGAATATAGACATTTACATCTTGGTTCATTCTGAAACCAAGGTGTAATTTTAATTTTACGATAAAATCAGTTTCCATCATATCAACTTCATATTCTTGAGTGTACGGCTCATCGGTTACATTGACATTAACAAACCAATAGACCTTTGCTTTTTTCAAACGCTTATCTAAAATAGAATAAAGAAACTGGCGACCAATCCAATTGCCTGTAAGATTTGGTACTAAAAACACAACATTGGTTTGATACATAGGAATGGTAGAATCTTGTCGCAATTTGTCTAATTGAGGGAGATAATCATTTAAATTAACATCTTCTGAAGCTCTTTCTGCAATAATATTCCCCCATTCCCACACAACCATCACAAATAAAATGATTAAAGCCATAATAACGGCTACAAAACCACCATGGAAAAATTTTACAGCACTCGAAACAAAGAAAATCGTTTCAATAAAACCGAAGAAAACCGTTAATACCAACGCAAACCATTTATTTTTTCCACTAAGAGTTAAATAGTAATAAAGTAACAAGGTCGTCATTAACATGGTTATTGTAATGGATAAACCATACGCGGCTTCCATGTGGGTAGAAGTTCTAAACGTGACAACAACAAGCGAACAGCAAATCCACAAAATTAGATTGACTGCTGGAATGTACATTTGACCAATAGATGTTCCTGGATAGACGATTTTCAATCGAGGAAGTAATTTCAACTTGATTGCTTCAGAAACTAACGTAAATGAACCGGATAACAAGGCTTGTGAAGCGATGATAGCGGCTAAGGTAGCAAATCCGACACCAAATACCATCCAACCATTTGGCAAAGCCATAAAGAATGGATTAATATGCTCTTGTTCTAAAAATACAGGCTTTTTATAGGCTTGTAACAACCAAGCTGCTTGCCCAAGATAATTAAGCATCAGACAGACTTTTATATACGGCCAACTCACACGAATATTATTTTTACCAACGTGACCCATGTCAGAATAAAGAGCTTCTGCTCCGGTAGTTGCTAGGAAAATACTTCCTAAAATAAACAGACCTTCTTTATTTTCTGGACTAAACAATAATTTAATCGCATAGACTGGATTTAATGCCCGGATGACCGACAAATCACCGCTAAAATTAATTAATCCAACAACACCTAAAAAAGTAAACCATAAAAACATTGCTGGACCAAATGCTTTACCAACTAAATCCGTTCCAAAACGCTGCACTCCAAAAAGTACCAACAAAATAACCAATGTGATAATCACTATCACGTTTTGATCGTTTCCGAATGTATCGTAAAACAAAGGAATGCCTCGTAAGCCTTCAATCGCTGTTGTGACAGTGACTGCTGGCGTCAACACTCCATCTGCTAATAGTGCGGCCCCGCCTATCATTGCAGGAATAATTAAATATTTACCTGATTTTCTGACTAGCGTATAAAGCGAAAAAATCCCCCCTTCTCCATGATTATCGGCATTTAAAGCGATAATGACGTATTTAATAGTTGTCAGCAACGTCAAGGTCCAAAAAATTAGCGAAACAGCGCCTAAAATAAAATCGGGTTGTAGGCTTTTTAACCCACCATTTTCTTCAACAATTGCTTTCATTACGTAGAGCGGACTAGTACCAATATCACCATAAACAACCCCCATTGATACTAATAATCCTGCAGCTGAAACCTTTTTATGATCTTTTAACATATTGTTTCCTCCTTCTGATAATTAAAAATTTTTCAACTGACATAGAGGAAAAGAAAAAAGACCTAGATGAGCTCTGCTCACCTAGGTCTTGCCTTTATATTCTAAACCAGTGTTTACACACTTGATGTTGACTTAGAATCATAGAATAAATCTATGTGCTACTCCCCTAATGGACATCATTATCTACATTTTGGAGTTCTTTGTCAATTCTTTAGTTAAAAATATTTTTTCGCCGGTTCAACGACTAAATAACGATACGGTTCGTCGCCTTCAGAATGGGTTGTTACATAGTCTTTTTTACTCAATGCGGCATGAATTTGTTTGCGTTCAAAAGCAGGCATTGGTTCTAAAAAGACGGGACGACCTGTACGATCAACTTTTTCCGCTGTACGTTCGGCTAAACGTTGTAAAATTGCTTGGCGTTTTTCACGGTAGTTGCCGACATTAACGACAACAGACAATTTATTTTTGGCCACACGATGGATAAATACTTGCGCAAGATATTGCAACGCATTTAATGTTTTACCATGTTTACCAATTAAAATCCCTTGTTTTTGCGTCTCTAATTGAAACACTATTGTTCCATGTTCACGAGTCGTTTTTACTAGCGCAGGTGCATTTAATTCTCGAGAGATATTTGTTAAATACAAAGCAAGTTGCATTAACGCTTCATCATCTTCTAAATTTTCTAAAACGGTGTTATCTTTTGGTACTTCAGGTTCAACGGGGGCAACCGTCACATCTACTTCAACCACAGATTCAGCAAGTTCAGGTTCAACTACATCCTCAATGATTTCTTCGACTGTTTCCACAACTTCTTCTGTTAAAACTGGATTTAAAGAAACACGGGCATTTTTTTTACCCATTCCCAAAAATCCCTTTTTCCCTTCGTCTAATACTTCAACGGTAACTTGACTTTCTGTTAATCCCAGTGCCGCAAGACCGGCAGAAATTGCTTCTTCGACTGTTTGACCTTCATAGATTGGCATCGTTTATGCTCCTTTCGTTATTTTTTACGTTTTTTCTTCGGATTTTGTGCTTTACGTAAAGCACGTTCACGTTCTTTTTCTTGACGTGCGGTTTCTTCACGTTCACGAATAATTTTATATGGATTATTAATTAATAACGTTTGACCTACTTGGAAAGCATTAGAAACTACCCAATAAAGCGATAGGGCACTTGGTAAATTAATCCCCATGACTAAAATCATCACAGGCATCGTATACGTCATGATTTTCATACTAGGATTTGATTCTACTTGGCTCATGCTTGATAAGTATGTGCTTCCAAATGTAAAGATTGCCGCTAAAATTGGCAAAATAAAGTATGGATCCGGATTTCCTAACACTTTTAACCACATGAAGCTACCTTCTCTTAGTTCTGGTACACGAGAAATTGCTTGCCAAATCGCCATCAAGATTGGCATTTGAACAACTAATGGTAAACAACCTGCATATGGATTAACACCATTTTCAGCATACAGACGTTGTTGTTCTTCACGTAACTTTTGCTGTGTCGCAGTATCTTTTGATGAGTATTGTTGTTGCAGTTCTTTTAATTTCGGTTGTAGTTCTTGCGTTTTACGCATACTTTTTGTTTGGAAATTCATTAATGGTAATAAAATAATACGGATAATCAAGGTAAAGAGAATAATCCCCATTCCACGTGATCCACCAACTGATAACCATTTAATAGCCTCCGCAAAGTAATAAACTACATATCTTTCCCAAAAGCCAGTACTTTGGGCAGAGACTTCGCTTGTTCCACAAGCTGATAATAATACTACTAATGACACAAGACCCATCATCAGTAGGAGACGCTTTCTTTTTTTCACTGAACAATTTTCCTTTCCCTTAACTGATTATTTTTGCAAGTTTGAATACATGCAGCAAATTCGAGTACACTTCTTGGGAAGATAAATTTGAAACGGATGGTCTAGCGATGACGATAAAATCCAAATTCGGATTGATCATGTCTTTCATATCGAAAATACTCGCCCGAATCTTACGCTTCACAGCGTTGCGTGCGACTGCATTACCGATTTTTTTCCCGACAGAAATTCCCACGCGAAAATGCGGTTGGTCTTTAGGTAATACATATACCACAAATTTGCGATTCGCAAATGATTGTCCTGTTTGAAAAACTTTTTGAAATTCTTTCTCTTTTTTGACTCGATATGCCTTTCTCATGTCCTTTTCATCATTTCCTTCTACTTAGATACTCACTAACCAATAATACCATAATTTGCAATATCGGTTCAGCTTTTCAGCTAAAAAAGTGCATAAAAAAAAACCACTGAGGTTCAGTGGCTTATGCAGAAAGAACCTTTCTGCCTTTACGACGACGGCTAGCTAAAACACGACGTCCATTTTTAGTACTCATACGTTTACGGAATCCGTGAACTTTTTGACGTTTACGTTTATTTGGTTGATACGTTCTTTTCATTTATTTCCACCTCCAACAAGTGTTCTGTTATCGATTACTTTACGACATACTTTGATAGTATAACTAGTACCTCCTAGTTTTGTCAATAAAAAAGTGAAAATACCTTTTTGAAAGATTTAAGAAAGACGTCAATTGCTCTTTCTTATTAGAAAGAACAAAAAACAAATTTTCTCCTCATTTTTATTACAAAACGATAAAATTCTCCTTTTTTTCTCTATTTTTTAATCTATTTATTTATCCACAATATCGAAAATTTAGCTGGGGATATCTCTGTGTATAATTTTTTTTCATGAGTGACTTATTCTCGAGTTATTCGATGGTTATACACAGATTCACAGGGGGTTAAAAAGTTATCAACAGCCTCTTTTTTTCTGTGGATATTAATCTATAAAAGCTTATATATCAGCAAAAGTATTCAACACCTAATTGTGAATAACTTTTTTATTTTTATAGTTATTCACACAAATTTATTTTCTGTGGATAACAGTTTTACCAGCTTGTGGATTTCTTTTTATTTTTTTATCAACAGTGTGGAAAAACAAAATTAATTTTCTCATTTTTATTCGATACTGTGGAAAACTTCTTTAATCCATGATAAATTAGTACTATCTATCTTTATCGACTATTTTACAGGAGGATTTGCGATGCCATCTCTGGATGCTATATGGAAAGAGTTGCAAGACAGCTATAAAAAAGAAATGAATCCAGTTAGTTACAATACATGGATCGAACCTGCTATGCCTCTTTCTTTTCAAAATAATGAACTAATTATTGAAGTACCTACAGCTATTCAAAAGAATTATTGGGAAAAAAACCTCGCGGGAAAAATTCTTGAAACATTCTTTATGATGAGTGGTGAAGAAATTCTTCCAATTTTTGTTACACCAGACGAATCCGATGTCTATAAACAACGTGGAACGGAAAAAAATATAGAATTACCGACAACCAACGAACCAAACATTTCTATGTTAAATCCTAAATATACGTTTGATACATTCGTTATCGGAAAAGGCAATCAAATGGCTCACGCTGCAGCGCTAGTTGTTGCGGAAGACCCAGGCTCCATTTACAATCCACTCTTTTTCTATGGTGGGGTTGGTCTTGGAAAAACCCATTTAATGCACGCAATTGGTCATCAAATGCTCGCTAAACGACCACATGCCAAAATTAAATATGTGAGTAGTGAAAATTTCACTAATGATTTCATTAATTCGATTCAAAAAAACAAAATGGAAGATTTTCGAAATGAATATCGAACAGTTGATTTATTATTAGTCGATGATATTCAATTTTTGGTAAATAAAGAAGGAACGCAAGAAGAGTTCTTTAATACATTTGAAGAACTTTATCGAAACAATAAACAAATTGTTTTGACAAGTGATCGTTTGCCAAATGAAATTCCAACGTTGCCACAACGTTTAGTCTCGCGTTTTGCGTGGGGGTTATCTGTAGATATTACTCCACCAGACTTAGAAACACGAACTGCTATTTTACGAAAAAAAGCAGAAGCAGAAAATTTGGAAATTCCTGATGATACGTTGAGTTATATTGCAGGACAAATTGATTCCAATATTCGTGAATTAGAAGGCGCCTTAGTTCGTGTGCAAGCTTTTGCGACAATTCAAAGCGCTGATATTACAACCAGTTTAGCCGCTGAAGCACTGAAAGCACTTCAGTCCAGCGAACCATTGCGTCAAGTATCTATTTTACAAATACAAGAAGAAGTAGCAAGTTATTATCATATTCAATTAAAAGACTTAAAAGGCAAAAAACGCGTGAAAAGCATTGTTGTGCCACGTCAAATTGCTATGTTTTTAGCTCGAGAAATGACAGATAACTCTTTACCAAAAATCGGCGCCGAATTCGGTGGCAAAGATCATACCACAGTTATTCACGCGCACGAAAAGATTCAGCAATTATTAAAACATGATTCAACGATCCAAAATGAAATTTCTGAGATAAAAGGATTACTACTAAATTAGTGTGTATAACTAAGAAAAAAAGAAGCGAAGTTACCCCCAGTTTATTAACAGGTGAATAACTTTATTTTCTTGTGTTTTTATCGAGTTTTCCACAGTATCAACAGCCCTACTACTACTACTATTTTTATTCTTTAAATTAATATAAAAGGAGAAGCTATCATGAAAGTAACGTTAAATCGTTCAACCTTTATTCAAGAATTACAAACTGTTCAACGAGCAATCTCATCAAAAACGACTATGCCAATCTTAACTGGAGTTAAAATAGAACTTTCAGCAAATGGTCTGACTTTAACAGGAAGCAATGCGGAAATTTCAATTGAATCATTTTTAAGTGTCACGGATGAAAATGCGCAAATGGTGATCGAGCAGACAGGTGCCGTTGTTTTACAATCTCGTTTCTTTGGAGAAATTATTCGTCGTTTACCTGAAGATGATTTCACAATGGAAGTGATTGAAAATAATCAAGTGAACATTACTTCGGGTAAAGCTAACTTTACTGTGAATGGTTTAGACGCAGATAGTTATCCACATCTACCAATTGTGGATAGTCAAAATCAAATTACTATCCCCATTCATGTCTTAAATAAATTAATTGGAGAAACTGTATTTGCGGTTTCTCAACATGAAAGTCGTCCAATCTTAACAGGGGTTCATTTTATTTTAGAAAATCAAAAGCTATTAGCTGTTGCGACCGATTCTCATCGTTTAAGCCAACGAATTATTCCGTTAGAAAGTGGCTCAGAAGCTTTTAATATCGTTATTCCAGGAAAAAGTTTAACAGAGCTTTCTCGTTCAGTAGGCGATGAAGAAGAAGAAATAAAAATTAGCATTATGGATAACCAAGTATTATTCGAAACTAAAACCATGAAGTTTTATTCTCGTTTACTTGAAGGAACGTATCCTGATACGAATCGTTTGATTCCAACTAGCTTTAATACAGAAATTGATTTTAGTGTGCCGGAACTTTTAGCAGCTATTGAGCGTGCGTCATTGCTATCTCATGAAGGTCGCAATAACATCGTGCGTTTGCATATCGCTAGCGATGGAGTTATTTTATACGGAAACTCTCCAGAAATCGGAAAAGTGGAAGAAGTCTTAAATTACGAAAAAGTTTCTGGTGACCCACTAGATATTTCGTTTAATCCAGACTATATGAAAGCTTCTTTACGCGCGTTTGGGGCAACAACAATCAGTATTCGTTTTATTTCAGCAATTCGTCCATTTACATTGGAACCAACAGAAGGTAATGGTGAATTTATTCAATTAATTACACCAGTTCGTACAAATTAATTTAGATTTTCATTAACTTTGAAAATTTCTTGAAAGACAATTCTAAAAAGAGAATTATACAAAGAAGGGCTTAAAATCGATTTTAAGCCCTTCTTTTAATTTTAAATAAAATTTGTCTAAATGAATTAAAACTTCTAAAAACGATAAATATGCGGATAAATTTGTTTTATTCCTTTAAAAGAGGTATAATATAAACATATGTCTCTAAGTAGAATTGAGGGAAAAAATGAAAGAGAAAATCATTTTAAAATCAGATTACATGACACTGGGTCAAGTTTTAAAAGAAGTGAATGTTATCAGTAGTGGCGGTCAAGCCAAATGGTATTTAGCTGAAAATACTGTTTTTATTGATGGAGAGCCAGAAAATCGCCGTGGTCGCAAATTATATGATGGCATGATGATTGAGATTCCAGAAGTCGGTACCTTCTTTATGATAAAGGATAACGACCATGCGTCTGAGTAATCTTCAGATACAAAATTTTCGAAATTATGACAACTTATCTTTGACGTTTACCAAGAACCTAGTTATTTTTTTAGGGGAAAATGCGCAAGGGAAGACGAATATTTTAGAAAGTATTTTTGTACTGGCGATGACGCGTAGTCACCGAACCACAAATGAACAAGAATTAATACAATGGGATGCCAAGCAAGCCTCAATTAGGGGAAACGTTGAACGTACACATACTTCGGTCCCTTTGGAGTTATTTTTAACCAAAAAAGGCCGTAAAACCAAAGTAAATCACATAGAACAAAAAAAACTAAGTAGTTATATTGGTCAACTCAACGTTATTTTATTTGCCCCAGAGGATTTATCTTTAGTGAAAGGCAGTCCCCAATTACGCCGTAAATTTTTAGATATGGAAATTGGCCAAATTGATCCTGTATATTTATACGATTTGGTGCAATACCAAAAAGTTTTGAAACAACGCAATCAATATTTAAAGCAATTAGCTGAAAAAAAGCAAACGGATGAGTTATATTTAGAAATTTTAACAGAGCAATTAGTAGAATTTGGAAGCAAAGTTCTGATTGCAAGACAAAAATTTGTTAAACGTTTGGAATATTGGGCGAGTCAGCTCCACCAAAAAATTAGTCAAAATAAAGAAACTTTAGTGATTGAATATATTTCAAGTGTCCCGGATACTCCGTGGGATAATCTAGAAGCTGTTCAAACAGCTTTTCGTCAAGCCTTAGAAAAAGTCAAAAACAAAGAACATTTTCGTCAAGTCACATTAGCGGGACCACACCGTGATGATTTGATTTTTTTGATTAATGAAAGAAATGTTCAAACATTTGGTTCGCAAGGTCAGCAACGTACCACTGCATTAAGTGTGAAATTAGCTGAAATTGATTTGATGAAAGAAGAAACTGGGGAATATCCCGTCTTATTACTAGATGATGTCATGAGTGAATTAGATGATGCGAGACAACTGCATCTACTTGAAACAATTGAAGGCAAAGTTCAAACGTTTTTAACAACGACAACGTTAGAACATGTGAAAGATAAAATGACCGTTGAACCAGAAATTTTCTACGTTCGTCAAGGTCAACTAGAAGGAGAGAGTGCGGAGTGACAGAAGAAGAGAAAATGTTAAATGAACGCGCAAAAGAATATGATGCAAGTCAGATTCAGGTCTTAGAAGGACTAGAAGCAGTAAGAAAACGTCCTGGAATGTATATCGGTTCCACTAGCTCAGAAGGATTACACCATTTAGTATGGGAAATTGTGGATAATTCTATTGATGAAGCTTTAGCAGGGTTTGCTACAAGTATTCAAGTCATTATTGAAGAAGATAACAGTATTACAGTTATTGATGATGGTCGTGGAATTCCAGTAGATATTCAAGCCAAGACAGGTCGACCAGCTGTTGAAACGGTTTTTACTATTTTGCATGCCGGAGGAAAATTTGGCGGTGGCGGCTATAAAGTATCTGGTGGTCTGCATGGAGTAGGGTCGTCAGTGGTTAATGCCTTGTCGACTACTTTAGATGTAAAAGTCCATAAAGAAGGTAAAATTTATTATCAAGAGTACTGTCGTGGAAAAGTTGTCGCTGATTTAGAAGTGATCGGTGAAACTGACCGTAGCGGAACAGACGTCCATTTCATTCCTGATCCAGAAATTTTCACAGAAACAACAGTCTTTAACTTTGAAAAATTAGCGACACGTGTTCGTGAATTAGCATTTTTAAATAAAGGGTTATTCATTTCAATTGAAGATCGCCGTGAAGCAGAACCAGTTAAACGTGAATATCATTATGAAGGCGGAATTAAAAGCTATGTTGAACATTTGAATGCCAACAAAAATGTCTTATTCCCAGAACCAATCTTTCTTGAAGGGGAACAACAAGAAATTACAGTCGAAGTATCCATGCAATATACAGATGGGTATCATTCAAATATTTTAAGTTTTGCGAATAATATTCATACTTACGAAGGTGGAACACATGAATTTGGATTCAAAACAGCGTTAACTCGTGTAATTAATGATTATGCTCGTAAGCAAAAATTGATGAAAGACAACGATGAGAATTTAACCGGAGAAGATGTTCGAGAAGGGTTAACAGCTGTTATTTCTATTAAACATCCGGATCCACAATTTGAAGGACAAACAAAAACCAAATTAGGTAATTCAGAAGTGCGAACTGTTACAGATCGCCTATTTTCAGAACATTTCTCTAAATTTTTAATGGAAAATCCTTCTGTAGGACGTCAAGTAGTTGAAAAAGGTTTATTAGCTTCTAAAGCGCGCTTAGCAGCGAAACGTGCGCGTGAAGTGACTCGCCGAAAAGGTGCTTTGGAAATCAGCAATTTACCTGGTAAATTAGCCGATTGTTCAAGTAATGATCCTGAAAAAACAGAATTATTTATCGTCGAAGGAGATTCTGCCGGTGGTTCAGCGAAACAAGGACGTAGCCGTGAATTCCAAGCGATTTTACCTATTCGTGGGAAAATTTTAAACGTTGAAAAAGCCAGCATGGATAAAATTTTAGCTAATGAAGAAATTCGTTCCTTATTTACTGCTATGGGAACAGGTTTTGGTGCTGATTTTGATGTATCAAAAGCGCGTTATCATAAACTTGTTATTATGACCGATGCCGATGTCGATGGAGCTCATATCCGTACGTTATTATTAACCTTATTCTATCGTTATATGCGTCCAATCGTGGAAGCAGGGTATGTTTATATTGCGCAACCACCATTGTATGGGGTGAAACAAGGAAAAAACATTACCTACATTCAACCAGGCAAAAATGCCGAAGAAGAATTGCAGCGTGTTATTAGTGAATTACCAGCAACACCAAAACCAACTGTTCAACGATATAAAGGTTTAGGAGAAATGGATGACCATCAATTGTGGGAAACTACGATGGATCCAGAAAATCGTATGATGTTACGTGTTAGTGTAGATGATGCCATTGAAGCAGACCAAGTTTTTGAAATGTTAATGGGTGACAAAGTAGAACCACGTCGCGCGTTCATTGAAGAAAATGCACACTACGTTAAAAATCTTGATATTTAACGATAAGGAGGAGAAATTTTGGAAGATCAAAAGAAAAATATTCATGACGTCAATCTGACCAGTGAAATGCGCGAATCCTTTATCGATTATGCCATGAGTGTCATTGTTGCCAGAGCGTTACCAGATGTTCGAGACGGTTTAAAACCAGTTCATCGTCGTATCTTGTATGGGATGAATGAATTAGGGGTAACACCGGACAAACCGCATAAAAAATCGGCACGTATTGTTGGTGATGTTATGGGTAAATATCATCCACATGGGGACAGTGCTATTTATGAATCAATGGTTCGTATGGCGCAACCATTTAGTTACCGTTACATGCTTGTAGATGGTCATGGAAACTTTGGTTCCGTCGATGGCGATGGTGCGGCGGCTATGCGTTATACCGAAGCACGAATGAGTAAATTGGCTGTAGAAATGTTGCGTGACATCAATAAAAATACAGTAGATTATGCAAGTAACTATGATGATACAGAACGTGAACCACAAGTTTTACCAGCGCGTTTTCCTAATTTATTAGTTAACGGAACGACAGGGATTGCGGTCGGAATGGCAACGAACATTCCCCCTCATAACCTAAATGAAGTTATCGCAGCCATTGATCTATTGATGGACAATCCTGAAGTGACAACTAATGAGTTAATGGAAGTTTTACCTGGACCAGACTTTCCAACTGGTGGTTTAGTCATGGGTAAATCAGGTATTCGCCGTGCTTATGAAACGGGGAAAGGTTCTATTACCGTTCGAGGAAAAGTAGAAATTACAGAAATGCCTAATGGTAAAGAACGTATTTTAGTTACAGAATTACCATATATGGTTAATAAAGCGAAATTAATTGAACGAATTTCTGAATTGCATCGAGACAAGCGAATTGAAGGTATTACTGATTTACGTGATGAATCTTCTCGTGAAGGGATGCGAATTGTCATTGATGTTCGTCGTGATGTCAGTGCATCAGTTATTTTAAATAACTTATACAAAATGACGGCGTTACAATCTTCGTTTGGTTTCAATATGTTGGCAATTGAAAAAGGCGTGCCAAAAGTATTAAGTCTAAAACGTATTTTAGAAGATTACCTAGAGCATCAAAAAGAAGTGATTACACGTCGTACCATTTTCGAAAAAGAAAAAGCTGAAGCACGTGCCCACATTTTAGAAGGATTACGAATTGCGTTAGATCACATTGATGAGATTATTGCGATTATTCGTGGGTCAAAAACGGATGGCGAAGCAAAAGCAACGATGATTGAAAAATTTGATTTATCTGATCGCCAAGCGCAAGCTATTTTAGATATGCGTCTTCGTCGTTTAACTGGTTTGGAACGTGACAAAATTGAAGCTGAATACCAAGATTTATTGAAATTAATTGAAGATTTAGCCGATATTCTAGCTCGTCCAGAACGTGTAGCAGAAATTATTCAAACAGAATTACATGAATTAGGTCAACGTTTCGGTGATGCGCGTCGTACAGAATTATTAGTCGGCGAAGTATTGAGTTTAGAAGATGAAGATTTAATTGAAGAAGAAGAAATCGTAATTACTTTAACGAATAATGGCTATATTAAACGCGTAGCTAATAGCGAATTTCGTGCGCAACGTCGTGGTGGACGTGGTGTTCAAGGTATGGGGATTCATGATGAAGACTTCGTGCGCACATTGGTTTCTTGTTCTACACATGACACCTTGTTATTCTTTACCAATGCAGGGAAAGTCTACCGTTCGAAAGGCTATGAAATTCCAGAATATGGTCGAGCTGCCAAAGGAATTCCGGTAATCAATTTATTAGGAATCGATTCAAGCGAACGTATTCAAACGATTATTTCAGTTTCTGATAAACCAGAAGAAGGCAATTATCTATTCTTCACAACTAGATTAGGAGTAGTCAAACGGACATCTGTTATGGCATTTTCTAATATTCGTAGCAATGGTTTAATTGCGATTGGTTTAAAAGAGGGCGATGAATTAGTCAACGTCTTATCAACGAAAGGCGACGACGTCATGATTATTGGCACGCATAAGGGATATTCTGTAACGTTCAAAGAAGAAGTTGTTCGTGATATGGGACGAACTGCCGCTGGTGTACGTGGTATTCGCTTACGTGAAGAAGATTATGTCGTAGGCGCTGCGGTCATTCGTGAAGATGATGAAGTCTTAGTGATTACCGAAAATGGTTATGGTAAGCGAACAGCTGGTAGCGAATACCCAATTAAAGGCCGTGGTGGTAAAGGAATTAAAACAGCGAATATCACAGCGAAAAATGGTCCATTAGCTGGTTTAACAACAGTAACGGGGGCAGAAGATATTATGCTAATCACTAATAAAGGGGTTATTATCCGCTTTAGTGCCGAAACAGTTTCACAAACTGGACGTGCGACATTAGGGGTCCGTTTAATGAAAATGGAAGAAGATGCTAAAGTTGTGACGATGGCAACGGTCGATCCAGAAGTCGATGAACTTGTGGAGACACCAGAAGGATCAGAATAAAAAAGTAACTGACGCACTAGCTATTTAGTGCGTCAGTTTTTTTACTCATGGATAGATTTACCATAGAGCGTTGCATAACGTCGGACGAGGAAATCGATAAAAAAAGTCAAAGGATAGGTGCCAATTTGTAGATAGTTATTGCTGGTGGCATGAATCGTTTGATCAAAAAAATTTGTAAAAACATTTTTGGTATGCTGTGTAATTAAGACTGAATACGCTGGGGTGTTGGTAATTTTATTTATCAAATCGGCATTTTTACTAAAAATCATGCCGAAAGAAGAAAAGACAATAATCAATGTGCTCTCTGTAGCCTGTTGCACAATCAGGTTCAGTAGTTTTTCTTCTTCAGGTACCAAGGTAAGTTTA
Organism: Enterococcus sp. DIV2402; assembly: GCF_017426705.2. Classification (NCBI taxonomy): domain Bacteria; kingdom Bacillati; phylum Bacillota; class Bacilli; order Lactobacillales; family Enterococcaceae; genus Enterococcus; species Candidatus Enterococcus lowellii. The sequence goes on from NZ_CP147251.1 coordinate 419,092, forward strand.
TGACTAATCATAAGTGACGTCTGCATACTTTTAGCTAATTCTAGTGTTGAGCTATAACCAACTAAAATCACTTCTTGTGCTTGATAAATTTTGTGAAGTAACTCATCAATTTCTGTATAATCCAAATGTGCAACCACATCATCGATAGATTGTTTGATTTCATTTGCATACTCTTGAAGATACTCTTTAGGATTTGTTTGAAGCTGTTGGGCTTCTTTTTTAGACATGCGTAATCCTTGAAAATGTGACATTTTATTTGCCATGGTGATTTCTTTTTTCAAATGGGCATAGGAATTTAGTTTAAATTGCTTGCAAAATCGCGAAATCGTTGCGGCTGAAACAAAACATTCATCGGCTAATTCGGAAATACTCATGGTAGGAACTTTTTCTGGATACGTTAAAATATAAAGAATAATTCGCGAATAAGTGTCGTTTTTGTTCGCTGTGTTTAAGTATTTAAGGAAATCTTGATAATCAAACATGTGCATGCTTCCTTTCTAAAACAAAAATTTTCATAAATATGAAAATTTTAATTGAAAATGAAAAATTGATGTGTGATTAGAAAAAATAATCAGTTGGTTTCATGATACACTATCCTCAGAAATAAGAAAACCAACAACGGAAGGAATGGACAAACGATGGGATTTCCAGAAGGATTTTTATGGGGTGGCGCCACAGCAGCCAATCAGTTTGAAGGAGCTTTTTTAGAAGACGGTAAAGGTTGGTCGACTGCAGACACAGCGAAATATACTAGATTAGATGATCCAACCAAATTCTCGCTGTTAGAACCAATGACTACTGCCGATGTTGAATTTGCTAAGGCAGATCAAGAAGGAATTTATCCTAAACGTTACGGCATTGATTTTTATCACCGTTACCAAGAAGACATTGCGTTATTTGCAGAAATGGGCTTTAAAACGTTTCGTCTATCGATTTCATGGCCACGTATTTTTCCAAATGGCGATGAATTAGAGCCAAACGAAGCCGGTTTAAAATTTTATGACGATGTATTTGACGAATGTTTAAAGTATGGAATTGAGCCTCTAGTAACATTATCACATTACGAATTTCCATTAGGGTTAGCGTTCAAATATAATGGTTGGGAAAGTCGTGAGACAATCGCTCATTTTGAACGGTATGCGCGCGTTGTTTTCAATCGTTACAAAGATAAAGTAAAATATTGGTTGACCTTCAACGAGATTAATATCATTGGAATGACTGGATATTTAAGTGGTGGAATTTTAGCAGATAAAACTGAAAATCTGTTACAAGCGCAATATCAAGCAGCGCATCATCAATTTTTAGGTAGTGCATTAGCTGTAAAAGCATGTCATGAGATTATTCCAGACGCTAAAATTGGAAATATGTTGGCTCGGATGGAAGCTTATCCAGAAACCTCTAATCCAGCTGATGTCATGGAAAGTATCTATGCCGATCATACTAATTTATTCTTTAGTGATGTGCAAATTCGTGGATATTACCCAGCATATATGAATAAATTCTTTAACGATCATCAAATTATGATTAAAAAAGAAGCTGGCGATGATCAATTACTACGAGAAGGCACCGTTGATTTCATGTCATTTAGTTACTATATGAGTAGTATTGCCTCATCTGATAAATCAGGAGATGAAACGGCCGGTAACTTGTTGGGATCGAAGAAAAATCCATATTTAAAATCAAGTGATTGGGGTTGGCAAATTGATCCAGTCGGTTTGCGTGTGACACTTCATAAATTATATGATCGTTACCAAGTACCTTTATTTATCGTAGAAAATGGGTTAGGCGCAAAAGATGTAGTTGAAGCAGATGGTTCTATCCACGATGATTATCGGATTGATTATATGCGTGACCATATTGAAGAAATGTCTTTAGCGATTGAAGAAGGCGTTGATTTAATGGGATACACACCTTGGGGCTGCATTGATTTAATTAGTGCAAGTACAAGTGAAATGTCTAAACGATATGGTTTTATTTATGTCGATCAAGACGATGAAGGCAATGGAACGTTAGCTCGTTCGAAAAAAGATTCATTTGACTGGTATAAAAAAGTTATTGCCACCAATGGCTCAGATTTAGCTTAATTTGTGAACGAAGCAGGTAGAAATATTACTTGTTTCGTTTTTTTTCTAGTTATTTTGTTTAAATTGCGTAATTACTTATGAAAATCAAATTCATTCGATTTAACAATCATGATAAAAAACTTGCGTGGAGAAGAAAAACAGTGTATAATTCATCTTTGTGAGTAGTCTTAAAAGACCATTCTCTGCTCCTAGATTGTACTAGGGGCCAAAGTCCATAGGGAGGTGAAAATCAATGGAAAATACGAAATATGAAATTCTTTATATTATTCGTCCAAACATTGATGAAGAAGCAAAAACTGCTTTAGTGGAACGTTTTGACGCCATTTTGACTGATAACGGAGCGGAAGTTCTTGAGTCAAAACTTTGGGAAAAACGCCGTCTAGCATATGAAATGAACGGATTCCGTGAAGGTATCTATCACATCGTTAAAGTGTCTTCTCCATCAAACGCAAATGCAATCAACGAATTTGACCGTCTTGCTAAAATCAACGACAGCATTATTCGTCACATGATTGTTAAAGAAGAAGCTTAATAAATTGTTTCACGTGAAACAAAAATAACGATGAAGGGATGATGAATTTTGATTAACAACGTTGTATTAGTAGGAAGATTGACAAAAGATCCTGATTTACGTTATACCGCAAGTGGTACGGCTGTTGCTACTTTCTCATTAGCAGTGAATCGTAATTTTACGAATCAGAGTGGTGAAAGAGATGCAGATTTTATTAACTGTGTGATTTGGAGAAAATCAGCAGAAACACTAGCAAATTATGCCCGTAAAGGTACATTGCTTGGAGTGACAGGAAGAATTCAAACAAGAAACTATGAAAACCAACAAGGTCAAAGAGTTTATGTTACTGAAGTTGTAGCAGAAAACTTCCAATTACTAGAATCTCGTTCAACTAGCGAACAACGTCGTGGAAACGATGGCGGCGATTTTGGTGGAAATCAATCAAACTTTGGAAACAGCTACAATCAAAATCAAACATCTCAACAATCAAACGGAATGCCTAGTTTTGATCGAGACAACTCTGATCCATTCGGGGGTTCATCAATCGACATTTCAGATGACGATTTACCATTCTAAGAAATTTGATAGGAGGGAAATAGGATGGCACAACAAAGAAGAGGCGGACGCAAACGTCGTAAAGTAGACTATCTTGCAGCTAACCATATCGAACACGTTGATTATAAAGACATTGAATTATTAAAAAGATTTATTTCAGAACGCGGTAAAATTTTACCACGTCGTGTAACTGGTACTGGTGCTAAAAACCAACGTAAATTAACAGTTGCTATTAAACGCGCACGTATTATGGGATTACTTCCATTCGTAGGCGAAGAAAATTAATTTTCCAAGATCTCACTGGTTTAGCTAGTGGGATCTTTTTTTGACCAAAGAAAATGAAAAAGCAAGTTTCACCAATTTGTGGTAAAATAAAAGGTAAAGTTTTCATTTTGTTGGCGTTCATTATAGATGAATCGAGATAGATTAAGGAGTAAACTATGACAACAGCAATTGGGATTATCTCACTAGACAATTACGATGACGTAATTGATAAAATGGATGACAAACATATTTCTTACCTCAATACATTAGTCACAACGCTAGTTTCTGATTGGGCGAGTGAGTACCATGTTTTTTATAAACGTATTAATTCAGAACGTTATTTTTTTGTAGCTGATACAGCTGATGTTTTACGAATGCAAGAGAAAAATTTTGATTTATTACAACATATTAAAAATTCAGAAGTCCATAATGAATTAGTGTTAACGATTAGTATGGGAATTGCCTATGGAGAAGCATCTGCTGAAAAAATCGGTGAAATTGCTCAAAGTAATCTGGATATGGCGTTGGCTCGTGGGGGCGACCAAGTTGTCGTAAAGCATACGGATCCACAGGCAAAACCACAATTTTTTGGTGGGAATACTGATGGGACCATTAAACGAACTAGAACACGCTCACGTGCAATGAGCATGTCATTAAATCGCATTTTTAAAGATAACCAAAAAATCTTTATTATGGGGCATCGTTATCCCGATATGGATGCTATTGGTGCTGCTTTTGGAGTGGCTACTTTAGGCAAATTTATATCTAAAGAGTGTTATATTATTTTGAATCGCGAAGAAGTTACTGCAGATATTACCCGTGGTTTAGCAGAAATAGACAATTATCCTGAAGTTAAAAATCTAGTTATTTCAAGTAAAGAAGCCTTGAAATTGTTAGATAAACAAAGTGTCTTAGTGATGGTTGACTATCATAAACCTTCGATGTCAATTTCTGAAGAAGTATATGAAGCCGTGGAAAAAATTGTCATTATTGACCATCATCGTCGCGGAGACGAATTCCCGATAAATCCGCTTTTGACATACATTGAAGCCTCTGCTTCTTCTGCATCAGAATTAGTAGCAGAATTGATTCAATATCAAGCGAATAAAAATCATCAGTTATCAAAAATCACCGCTACCTTATTGTTAGCTGGAATTTATGTGGATACGAAAAGTTTCGCTGTTCGTACAACTGGACGAACGTTTGACGTGGCCAGCTATTTGAAAAATCATGGAGCCGATTTATCCATTGTTCATGATTTATTAAGTTCAGATTTAGAGGCGTATTTGCAAATTAGCGAGTTAGTTTCTCGTAGTGAATATGTCACACCAGAAATCGTTGTTTCAGTGGGTCCTGAAGATAAAGAATATGATAACGTAACAATTGCGAAAGCTGCGGATACGTTGCTTTCGATGAATGATATTCAAGCGGCCTTTGTTATTACAAAACGTTTGGATCAACGTATAGGAATTAGTGCACGTAGTTCGGGTAAAGTGAATGTGCAACGATTAATGGAAAACTTCGGTGGTGGAGGACATTTCACAAATGCTGCTACGCAAATTGAGGGGCAAACGCTTGAAAAAGTCCGTGAAATGCTATTTAATGAATTAAGAATATTGGAAGAAAAGGAGCAATCAACATGAAAGTTATTTTCTTAGAAGACGTTAAAGGAAAAGGCAAAAAAGGGCAAGTGAAAGAAGTACCGACTGGTTATGCCCAAAACTATTTAATTAAAAATAATCTGGCAAAAGAAGCGAATCGTGAAAGCTTAGCAGAAATGTCAGGCAAGAAAAAAGCCAAAGAAAAACAAGATGCTGAAGCACTTAAAGAAGCACAAACACTCAAAGATTTCTTAGAAAAAGAAGAAACAGTCGTTGAAATTAAAGCAAAAGCAGGTGCTGATAGTCGTCTATTTGGTTCAATTCCTTCCAAACAAATTACAGATGCACTAAACAAACAATACAACGTTAAAGTAGACAAACGTAAGGTGGATTTGAAACAACCGATTCGTTCATTAGGTTTTACTGATGTGCCAGCCAAATTGCATCCAGAAGTTACAGCAACCATTAAGGTACATGTAGTTAGCGAATAATACACACGTAGGCAGATTTCGAGAGTTCGGGTCTGCCTTGCGCTTTGCATTTTAGCCAAATAATTGTAGAATAAATGGACTGACTAAGTATAGGAGAGAAACGTATGAATGAAGTTTGGCAAGATCGTGTGCCACCACAAGATATCGAAGCAGAACAAGCCGTCTTGGGGGCCGTTTTCCTTGATTCTGATGCCATTATCGAAGCAATGGAATTGATTGAGCCCCGTGATTTTTACCGTCGCAGTCATCAAATTATCTTTCAGTGCATGATTCAATTGAATGACCGCAATGAAGCGATTGATCTGATTACATTAAAAGCTGAAATTGAAAAAAGCAATGCCTTAGAAGATGTAGGTGGAATTAGTTATTTAACTGAACTAGGTCAAGCGTCTCCCTCTTCAGCAGGTGTCTCCCATTATGCAAAAATTGTGGATGATAAAGCAACTTTGCGTAATTTAATTCAAGCTGCCAACCGAATAGTCACGAAAGGTTTCGAGCAAGATGAAGAAGTTCAAGCAATTGTTGATGATGCAGAAAAAAGCATTTTAGAAGTATCCGAAAAAAGAAACAGCACAGGCTTTCAATCCATTGCGGATGTCTTAAATCGAACAATTGAAAATATTGACCGTTTGGCACAAAATGATGAAGAAATCACAGGCCTACCAACAGGGTATCAAGCCTTAGATAAAATGACAGCAGGATTACAAAAAGAAGAATTAATTATTTTAGCCGCACGACCAGCTGTAGGTAAAACTGCATTTGCATTGAATATTGCTCAAAATGTAGGGACAAAAACCGATAATACGGTCGCTATTTTTAGTTTGGAAATGGGCGCTGAATCATTGGTAAGTCGGATGCTTTGTGCAGAAGGTTCGATCGAAGCAAGTCATTTGCGTACCGGGCAATTAACAGATGATGAATGGCGAAATTTAATTGTTGCAATGGGGAGTTTATCCCGTGCTAGTATCTATATCGATGATACACCTGGGATTAAAATTTCAGAAATTCGCGCACGCTGTCGTAAATTAGCCCAAGAAAGAGGTAACTTGGGATTAATTTTAATTGACTATTTGCAATTGATTGAAGGAACCGGGCGTGAAAGTCGTCAACAAGAAGTATCAGAAATTTCTCGTCAATTAAAAAAATTAGCCAAAGAATTAAAAGTACCCGTGATTGCTTTGTCTCAGCTATCCCGTGGTGTCGAACAACGTCAAGACAAGCGTCCGGTTTTAAGTGATATTCGTGAATCGGGTTCGATTGAGCAAGATGCCGATATTGTGGCCTTTTTATATCGTGATGATTATTATCAACGAGAAGGCGATGAGGATGAAAATGGTGAGGAACCACAAAACGATAACGTTATCGAAGTCATCATTGAAAAAAACCGTAGTGGTGCTCGTGGAACGGTGGAATTACTCTTTATCAAAGAATATAATAAATTTTCTTCGCTTTCTCCAAGGGAAGAATTTGCTTAAGAACTGCTTTGGCGGTTCTTTTTTTTAATGACTTGTATTTTAATCTTGTACAAGTTAAATAATTTTGATATAGTACTGAACAAACGGGGTGAGTCTATGTCAAAGGAAAAATATTATGCTTTATTAAAAGAAAAATTTCAAAATAAGGAAAATGTTGTTACCGAGATTATTAACTTAGAAGCTATTTTGCATTTACCAAAGGGGACAGAGCATTTTGTGAGTGATGTTCATGGTGAATTTGAAGCATTTGATCATGTCTTACGCAATGGTTCGGGAAGTGTTAAAGAAAAATTAGTGGAATGTTTTGCCAATACGTCTGTAGATATTGATGATTTGGCGACTTTAATTTATTATCCAGAAGAAAAAATGCAGCTAGAAAAAGCCCAGATGACTCAAGGTGAACGAGAGCAATGGTACGGAGAAAAAATTCAGTTACTCATTCAAACCATTAACTTTTCGAGTCGTAAATACACGCGTTCAAAAGTACGTAAAGCATTACCGAAACGGTTTAGTTATATCATTGAAGAACTATTAACAGAATCTCAAAAAGAGCCGGGAAAAGAAGGGTATTTCCACGCAATTATTGATAAAATTATTCAGCTCCATCAAGCATCCGCTTTAATTAAAGATTTATGTTACTTAATTCAACGGTTTGTAGTCGATCATTTGCATGTCGTCGGTGATATTTATGACCGGGGTCCAGCCCCTGATTTTATTATGGAGCGTTTGGTTCAACATCATTCCGTGGACATTCAATGGGGAAATCATGACATTGTTTGGATGGCTGCGATGGCAGGTTCTCCCATTGCGATTATGAATTTGCTACGAATTTGCGCCCGTTATGGGAACTTGGATATTGTTGAAGAGCGGTATGGTATCAATGTTCGGCCTTTAGTTGAATACAGTAAACAACATTATCTTGCCAATGATAAATTTGCCCCAAAACTAGCCCCTGATGAAGATGAATTAACAGAGTCCGAAAAAGAACATCTAAATGTCGTTCAACAAGCAACAACGATCTTACAATTCAAATTAGAAGGACAATTAATCAATCGTCGGCCAGATTTTCGCATGAATGACCGACATATGCTAAAAAATATTGATTATGATACGCAAGAAATTACCTTAAAAGGCACAAACTATCCACTGGTTAATTTCCAAGCACCGACTGTCGATCCCTCGAATCCTTGCGCATTAACTGAAGAAGAAGAACGCTTATTAAACAAATTGATGTTATCGTTTCAAGCATCGGAAAAACTTCGTCGTCACACAGATTTTTTAATTGAAAAAGGCAGTATGTATTTGTGTTATAACGGTAATTTATTATTACATGGATGCATTCCTTTACATGAAAATGGCGATTTTAAATCTTTTCGGATTAATCAAAAACAATATGCAGGAAAAGAATTGTTGGATTATTTTGAAAAACAAGTGCGTAAAAGCTACAAGGATTATTCTGTTTCGGATGATTTGGCAACAGATTTGTTGTGGTATTTGTGGACAGGCGAATGCTCTTCTTTATTTGGCAAAAATGCTATGACTACTTTTGAACGCTACTACATTGAAGATAAAAAAACGCATAAGGAAGAAAAAAATGCCTATTATCATTTGCGTAATGAAGAACACATTTGCCAAGATATTTTAGCCTTATTTGATTTACCAATCACCGGACATATTATTAATGGTCATACGCCTGTAAAAGCTAAAAAAGGTGAAAGCCCAATTAAAGCCAATGGGCGCTTGTTAGTGATTGACGGTGGCTTTGCGAAAAGCTATCAAAAAGAGACGGGATTGGCAGGTTATACGTTACTTTCTAATAGCTATGGTCTCCAATTAGTTGCCCACCAACCATTCTCTTCGGTAGACGAAGCAGTCGCAGAAGGCAGCGATATTCTATCAACAAAACGTCTCATTGAAAGCGTGGATACTCGAACCACAGTTGGCAATACGAATATCGGGCAAAAATTAAAGCAAGAAATGAATGCTTTGGAGACGTTATACCAAAATTATGAAAAATGTTAAATTAAAAAATTTATAATAACAATAAAATATCCGAACTATAGATGTCACAAAACTATAGTTCGGATATTTTTATTGGATTTGAGATTCTTTTGTTACAGTAATCGTTGGGAAAATCGTTGTCATTTGCTGCTCAGTTACTTCAGGATACCAGTTCATAGCATTGCAAGTAGAAAAGAGTAAAGCACTTGTTAAGGTTTCTTCAGGTGTTGTTTGTTGATACATGCCTTTGACCAGACGTCCAAGAAAGAAATCACCACATGCAATTGGATTTTTAGCTTCTATGGGTAATGCAGAACCAGTATAAAAAGTTTGATTTAAACGTCCAACAATCCCTTTTTTCCCAAGGGTAATAATAAAATTGGGGATTTCTGGATTGATATCGTTGGAAAGAAGCGTCAGATAATCGGTTACTGTAGCTAGTTCTTTTTCTGGGAATAAATCTTGAATTTCTTCGTCATTAATTTTGATTAAATAAGGTGTTGTTTGCTGATAGGTCTGTCTAAGGGCTTCCCCACTCGTATCTACGCATAGTTTTACAGAAAGGTTACGTTTTGCAAGTTCATCTGTTATTTGGCAAATATAATCAGCAGGCATGCCTTTCATCAATGAACCTGAGAAAACTAAAAAATCACCTTCGTTTAAAGATTCGAGTAGTGTCTGTGTAAATTGTTGTAAGGTTGCTGCGTCTAATTCAAAGCCTGCTTCGTAAACAGGTACGATTGTTTGGTCTGTCATATCAACCAGAATATTACAAAGTCGCGTGTTTGTTGCAACAGTTGTCGCTTTGAGGGCATAGCCTTTTTCTTGTGCGAGTTGTGTTAAGTGAGTGCCATAAAGTCCTCCTAGCATGGTATGAATAGTGATTTCAGGAGAATTTTTTTCATAAGTAAGGGCATAAGCAACGTTAAAACTCTTCCCACCTGGCGATTCTCTTACTTCGATAGGGCGATTCGGAATAGCGGTTTCAATTTTTTTTAGCAACAAAGTTCGATCAATAGCAGGATTGGGGCAAATCAAATGGATCATCATCAACACTCCTTCGTTTTATTGCCTTCATTATACAATAAAATACTATTTATTTGGCAATTATTTTGCAAAAATTAAATAATTTTGCAAAATGCAAAATAAAAATGTTGCAAGTTGCAAAAAATATGGTAATATGATGGTAACGATTACAAAGGACGGTGTAAGTTATGGCAGACAATCGTAAAGAACAAATTTTAACCATTTTAAGAGAAAAAAAATCCGTGCGTATTCTTGATTTAAGTAAACAATTACGCGTATCACGCGAAACTGTCCGAAAAGACATTATGGAGATGGAAGAAGAAGGATTATTGAAAAAAACCTATGGTGGAGCAGTTTTAGACGAAGCAAATACAGAAACGGATTATGAGCGTCGTCGAGCAGAACATGAAGAGAAAAAAGAAAAGATTGCTGAACGTGCCTATCAATTTATTGAACCAGGTGACACTATTTACTTAGATTACGGAACAAGTTCATACGCTTTGGCAAAAAAACTGGTGGACTTTGAAGATTTAACAGTAGTCACCAATAGTATTCCGATTGTAAATTTATTGATTCGTTCTTCTGGCATTCAATTAATTATTTTAGGTGGCAATGTTCGAAAAAATGAAGATTCGCTTTTTGGTACATTTGGATTAAATAATGCCAAAGAAATTTTTGTCGATTTAGGATTTTTCGGATGTGCTGGTATCGACATTAAATCAGGAGTGACCAATTATCATATGGGTGAAATCGAAATTTCTAAAGCGATGTTACACCATAGTAAAACGGTGATTTTATTAGCAGATGAAACCAAATTTGGAAAATCAGCGCTCTATAAAACATCTGATTTAGAAGATTTAGATATTGTCATTACGACAGATGTCAAAGACTCAGAAGTTGAAGAAGAATTTTTGAAACAAACTATCGAAATTATTAAAACAGAAGGGAACGACAGCCATGATTAAAAAAGAATTTTTATTCAATACGGATTTTAAAACGAAAGAGGAGTTATTTAAAACTGCGACCAATTATTTGGTTGCAAATGGCTATGTGTCTCCTGAATTTGAAGCGGCGTTAAATACACGCGAGAAAGATTTTCCGACTGGATTACCAACAGTACCGCCCGTGGCAATTCCGCATACGGATGGTACGTTTGTAAAAAATGATACGATTTTGTGTATCGTCAATCAACATGAAGTGGCATTCAATGAGATGGGAGGAGATGAAGAAGATATAGTCTTGCCTAAAGTATTTTTTATGCTAGTACTTGGGGAAGGTGCCACACATTTAGCTCAATTACAAAACCTGATTGAAAAAATTCAAGGTGGCGAATTGGTTGAAAAGTCCTTAGCAGCAAAAAGTCTGGAAGAATTCGAGACTGTTGTGAATACGCATTTATAAAATAAGTTTTTTAGGAGGAAAAAAGAATGAAAAAAAGAATTATTGTCGCATGTGGTGGAGCAATTGCAACATCAACGGTCGCTGCAAATCGCATTCGTGAATTATTAAAAGCTAACGGAATTGATGGTGAGGTTAAACAAACCCGAATCACTGAACTAGAAGCAGAAAAAGATGGCGCAGATTTAATTGTTACCACTGCAAAAGTGAAAAAAGACTTTGGCGTACCAACAATTCATGGGGTTGCTTTCATTTCAGGAATTGGCATTGACAAATTAGAACAACAAATTTTAGACGTTCTAAAATAATAAAGAGGAGGAATTTTTGTGGGAGTCATTCAGTATATCGTTGATTTAGGCCCAACAGTTATGTTGCCTTTAATCATTTTCATTATTGGGCTGTTACTCAAACAAGGAATTGGTAAATCACTTCGTTCTGGTTTAACGGTTGGAATTGGATTTGTTGGTATTAACTTAGTTATTAGTTTAATGACACAGAACTTAGGGGATGCTGCAAAATCAATGGCAGATAATTATAACTTAGGTTTAAACGTTATCGACCTGGGTTGGCCTGGAACAGCACCAATGGCTTGGGCATCAAGTATGGGGTTAATTGCAATTCCAATTGCGATTGGTGTCAATATTCTGATGTTAATTACTAAGATGACAAAAGTTGTAAACGTTGACATCTGGAATATTTGGCATATTGCTTTTACTGGAGCTATGGTGCAGGTCGCTACAGGAAGTTATGTTTGGGGAATTGTTGGTGTTATTGTTCATGCGGCGGTTATTTACAAACTAGGAGATATTTTTACCCCCGTAACAGATGAATATTTTGGATTAGAAGGAATTGCGATGCCTCATGGAACATCTGCTTATATGGGTGTCATTGCTAAACCAATTGATGACTTAATCGAGCGAATTCCTGGTTTGAACAAAGTTACCTTAACACCAGAAAAAATTGAAGAACGTCTCGGTGTTTTTGGACAACCGACTGTCGTAGGCGCAATTTTAGGTTTTGTCATTGGGTTGTTAGCGAAATATCCAATTGGTCAAGCTGCTACATTAGCTGTACAAATGGCTGGGGTTATGGTCTTGATGCCGATGGTTGTAAAATTGATTATGGAAGGCTTAATTCCAATATCAGAAGCAGCTCGTTCGATGTTAGACAAGCGCTTTTCTGGGAGTGATTTTCGAATTGGTTTGGACTGTGCTTTAATGTTGGGTGATCCAGCTGTTGTTGCAGCTTCTATGTTATTTGTACCATTAACTATTTTGATTGCAGTCTTACTTCCTGGCAACAATATCTTACCATTTGGCGATTTAGCAACAATTGGTTTCTTTGTAGCAATTGCAGTCGGTGTTCATAAAGGAAACATTTTCCGTACGCTATTTTCAGGTACTGCTATTATGACGATGACGTTATGGATTGCTAATCAAATGGCACCTGTTCAACAAGCGTTAGGTCAACAAGTTGGTTTGACAAAAGCTGGTGAACAAATTTCTTCAATGGACCAAGCAGGATCACCAATCACTTATCTATTAGCTAAAGGTATCACGTTGGAAATGGGTGTTGGTTTCTTTGTAATCGTTGTTCTTTACGGTTTCTGTGTGGCATACACATATGCCAAATACAAACAAGGAAAATTGTATGTAGAAGAAGAAGCGTAGGAAGGTGAAAAAAGTGAAAGCATTAGCAGTAACAGGTGTTGAAAAATTTGAGCTACAAGACTTAGCTATTCCCACACCACAAAAAGGGGAAGTACTCATAAAAGTTGCCTATGTTGGCGTTTGCGGGTCTGATTTACCAAGGTATTTCGACGGTGGCGTGCATCAATTTCCACAAATCTTAGGACATGAATTTTCAGGAACTATTGCTGAAGTTGGTGAAGGTGTACAATTGAAAAAAGGCACACGTGTAGCAGTTGCGCCATTAGTTCCCTGTAATGAATGTGAACAATGCCGTAGTGGTCGTCCACAACTATGTCCAAATTATAGTTTTATTGGATCAAGACAACAAGGTGCGATGGCTGAATACGTGATTGCTCCTGTAGAAAACTGTCTAGTCGTTCCGAAAGAATTGGCTTTAAAAATCGCGGCTACCATTGAACCACTGACCGTAGCAATTCATGGAATTGAACGAATTCGAACAAAATCCGGTGATAAAACGTTAGTTCTAGGTGCAGGCACGATTGGTTTAATGACCGTGTTAGCATTACGTGCACGTGGCGTTGGTGAAATTACCGTGATTGATTTAAACGAACAAAAATTAGCATTAGCAAAACAAATTGGCGCAGATATCGTCGTCAATCCATTAACAACAGATTTAGAGCAACATTTTAAAGAAAACGGACTAGCTTCGGTCGTTTTTGAAACTGCGGGAAATCATCTTACCCAAGTGCAAGCAATTAAATATGCTGATCGCCAAGCAAAAGTTGTTTTTGTTGGAACTTGTACGCGCCCTGTAAAATTTGAAGCAGAAGAATTTGAATTAATTTTACGTCGTGAATTAGAATTAACGGGTTCATGGATGTCTTATTCAGCACCATTTCCAGGTTTTGAATGGCATGCGGCTTTACGCTACTTAGCGACAGGTGAGATTGATACGTTACCGTTAATTACCGGGATTTATTCCTTAGAAGATCAAGCGATTCCTTTTGAAAAAATGCGCGAAAAAGAGTCAAAAGAAGTCAAAGTATTATATGAAATTGGAGGAGAAGTTGAGTGAGTGAATTGAAAGATAAGCGATTACGTAAGACGTTAAATGACCAGCGAGTGATTGCAGCGTTAGCCATCGATCAACGCGGTGCGATGAAAAAAATGATTACGAAGTATAAAGAAGAAGCCACTTCGGAAGACATTATAGAATTTAAAACTTTAGTCTCAAAAGAATTAACACCCTACACATCTTCCATATTACTAGACCCCGAATACGGATTACCTGCGGCCAAACAGAAAGATCCAGAAAGTGGCTTATTATTAGCATACGAGAAAACGGGTTATGATGCAACTGTTCCAGGAAGATTACCAGATATTTTAGATGTATGGTCAGTACGTCGCTTAAAAGAAGCGGGTGCTGATGCGTGTAAATTCTTGTTGTATTATGATGTCGATGAAGCAGAGGAGATTAATGAACAGAAGCATGCGTTTATTGAACGTTTAGGCTCAGAATGTGTAGCAGAAGAGTTACCTTTTTTCTTAGAATTAGTTTCGTATGATGCTACTGGTTTAGATGCGAATAGTGCGGAGTATGCAAAAGTTAAACCGCATAAAGTCAACGATATGATGAAGATTTTTTCAGATGAAAACTATCATGTTGATGTCTTGAAGGTTGAAGTACCAGTGAATATGAATTTTGTTGAGGGCTATGCTACAGAGGAAGTGGTTTATTCAAAAGATGAGGCAGCAAAATATTATGCAGAACAATCAGCTGCGACCGAATTACCTTTTATCTTTTTAAGTGCCGGCGTTTCAGCAGCCTTATTCCGTGAGACGTTACGTTTTGCTAAAGCTGCCGGTTCAACCTTTAATGGTGTCTTATGTGGTCGGGCAACTTGGGCAGATGGCGTAGAAGTTTTCATTCGAGATGGAGAAGAAGCCGCGATTAACTGGCTACGTACTCAAGGGAAACAAAATGTGGATGAATTGAATGCCGTCTTAGCTGAAACAGCAACCCCTGTTAAATACTAAAAAAGGAAAACTATCAATCGTATGGTTGATAGTTTTTTTCGTAAATATCGTCTGATAAGTTCGTGTTTTTTTAAAAAAAATCATTTTTATAATATAAATGTTCGTATTTTTCTTTTTTTAATAATTAAAAGTATGTGAATATTCGATTTTTATTGAAATTACTTTCAAAACTTGTTACAATAATTTAGGAATGCACTAAATAAAGAAAGAGGTATTCATATGTCATCAGTGGTAGTTGTAGGTACGCAATGGGGCGATGAAGGAAAAGGGAAGATCACCGATTTCCTAAGTGAAAATGCAGAAGTCATCGCTCGTTATCAAGGTGGAGATAATGCAGGTCACACAATCAAATTCGATGGTGTCACATACAAATTGCACTTAATCCCATCTGGAATTTTCTATAAAGAAAAAATTAGCGTGATCGGAAATGGTGTTGTAGTCAACCCGAAATCTCTAGTAAAAGAATTAGCTTATTTAAAAGATCATGAAGTTAGCACAGAAAATCTACGTATCTCAGATCGTGCACATGTCATCTTGCCTTACCATATCAAATTGGATCAATTGCAAGAAGATGCAAAAGGCGATAACAAGATTGGAACAACAATTAAAGGTATCGGACCAGCTTACATGGATAAAGCTGCTCGTGTCGGTATCCGTGTGGCTGATTTGTTAGATAAAGAAATTTTTGAAGAACGTTTACGTATTAATTTAGAAGAAAAAAATCGTCAATTCGTTAAAATGTTTGATTCAGAACCAATTGAATTTGATGATATTTTTGAAGAATATTATGAATATGGACAACAAATTAAACAATATGTAACTGACACTTCGGTTATTTTAAATGATGCATTGGATGAAGGCAAACGTGTTTTATTCGAAGGTGCTCAAGGTGTTATGTTAGATATTGACCAAGGAACATACCCATTTGTTACATCTTCCAACCCAGTTGCCGGTGGTGTAACTATCGGTAGTGGTGTAGGTCCTTCTAAAATTGATAAAGTGGTTGGTGTTTGTAAAGCATACACTTCTCGTGTAGGTGATGGTCCATTTCCAACTGAATTGTTTGATGAAGTCGGCGAAACGATTCGTAAAGTTGGTCGTGAATATGGAACAACAACTGGTCGTCCACGCCGTGTAGGTTGGTTTGACTCAGTCGTGATGCGTCACTCTCGTCGCGTATCAGGAATTACCAACTTATCATTAAACTCAATTGACGTATTGAGTGGTTTAGAAACAGTGAAAATTTGTACGGCTTATGAATTAGATGGTGAATTAATTTATCATTATCCAGCAAGCTTAAAAGAATTAAATCGTTGTAAACCAGTATACGAAGAATTACCAGGTTGGTCAGAAGATATTACTGGCTGTAAATCATTAGCTGAATTACCAGAAAATGCGCGTAACTATGTTCGTCGTATTTCTGAATTAGTTGGTGTACGTATCTCTACGTTCTCAGTAGGTCCAGATCGTAACCAAACGAACATTTTAGAAAGTGTTTGGTCTCAAATTTAATTAATCAAAGATTCATCAGAAAACACATTTTCTGATGAATCTTTTTTCTTTTGGTATAATAATAGTACTAGGTCAGGAGGGGAAAGAGATGTTTCAAATTATTACTGATGCGTGTTGTGATTTACCCGCAGAAATCCTCGATCAGGCAGATGTTGCGTATATTCCAATGATTTTAACACTCGATGGAAAAGAGTACGTCGATGATTTAGGTCAAACATTTGATTATGATGGATTTTTAAAAAGTTTACAAGAAAATAAACAACCAACCACCTCACAAATCAACATTGGACGTTATATGGAATATTTTCGTCCGCATGTGGAAAATAATGTCCCTATTTTATATATCGGTTTTTCTTCAGGTCTCAGTGGTTCCTACAGTAGTGCCTTACAAGCTGTAGAGTTATTGAAAGAAGAATATCCGCAAGCACTTATTTATTGTGTTGACACGAAAGCTGCTAGCTTAGGTGAAGGGATGCTAGTGATGGAAGCAGCGCGCTTACAAAAAGCAGGAAAATCATTAGAAGAAATTGTTGAGTGGTTAGAAACATATAAAATGAATTTGCGTTCTTGGGTGATGGTGAACGATTTAAAACATCTTGAAAAAGGTGGGCGTATTTCGAAAGCCGCAGCTACAATCGGAGGCTTATTGCATGTTAAACCGATTATCACAGTAGACACAGAAGGTAAGTTACAAAATGTTGATAAAATCCGTGGGCGCAATAAAGCCATTCAGAAAATAATTGCGGAGACTGCTCACGATTTGGATTTGACGATTGTGAATCAACTATATTTTGCGCATAGCGGTGATCAAGAAACTGCGCAGCAAATATTTAAAGAATTAAAAGCAAAGTATCCGCATGTGCCGATTACACGATATTCGCTTGGTCCAACCATTGCTAGTCATACTGGATACGGTTGTTTTGCATTGTTTTCGATGGGCAAAAATTCAAGATAATGGATTATCGTTCATTTGTTATGATTCATAACACTTGCTATTTACTTTGATAGTAATAATATGACTGTATATGTTTTTAAGTTAAAAGGAGCTAACAAAATGGATGTGTTAATGATAATACAAAAAAATTATTTGAATTTTTCCAAACAAGAACGAAAAATTGCTGATTATATTTTACGTTTTAGCCATCAAATAAAAAATATGAATATTGCAGAGTTAGCGAAAAACACGGGCACTTCTAATGCTTCAGTCACTAGATTTGTTAAAAAAATTGATTGTAAAAGTTATGCGGACATGAAATTTCATATCAATGCACAAAATGAAACGCAAGAAATTTATGAATCACATGGAATTGTTGATGAAGTATTTGTTTATTATCAAAATGTTATTAAAAATACGCAACGTTTAATTGATACGGATCAAATTGAAGAGTTGGTAGAGTTGCTGAATCAAGCGAAAAGAATTATTGTCATTGGCGCCAGTAATTCAGGCGTAACCGCAGATATTTTTCGAGTTCGTTTGATGCGAATGGGTTTATATGCTATTAGTTATACGGATCCTTTATGGATGTTGATGCATGCAAGCATTGCAGAAGAAGGAGATTTATACATTGCTATTTCTAATTCAGGAACGACCGAATCAATTTTAGAAACGGTTGAAATAGCTAAAGCACAAGGCGCTATCGTCGTTTCGATTACTAGCTATTCGGAAAATCCCATTGCAGAATTAAGTGATTTAGTTTTTCATGTATACAATACAAGATTTATTGATAATGAAAAATTTACTAATTCTCAATTCTCAAATATTTATTTAATTGATGTTATTACCACTTATTTACTTAAAAATGCTGAGTTTAGAGAAAAGATGTTTAAAACGAGGGAATCAATTGGAGATATTTAAAAAAAAATAAAAAAAGGCTGAAAATAAAGAAAATTATTTTCAGTCTTTTTTTTGTGTGAAAATAAGCAGAAACTAATTTTTAAATTATTTTCTAAAGAAAAGGCAATAAATTTGAAAATTATTACCGATATTTTATATTGCAATAATTATTTTCAGAATGTATGATGTCCTTAGAAAGGAAAATAAAGGTAATTAAGAAAGGGGTATTTTGTGAGCGTTTACGTACAACCATATACAATTCCGAATGTCACTATAAAACGTGAGGAAGAGCAATTATTTATTTCAATGGACAATGCCAAGGAGAACACTTATCAATTATTTTCAGGAAATCGTCCACATTTAGAAGCTATCAATAAAAAAATTGGAGAAAGTAAAAACAGTATGTTTCGTGTGACGCTTCCTGTCGATGAAGGGCCATACTACTTTGTTATTAAAGGAGAAGATTTTGAAACAAACATCTTTTCAGAAAGAGTTATTCAATTAAAGCAAGCGATTAATTTTCGTGATTTAGGAGGCTATCAAACAACAGATGGTCGCGTGACTCGTTGGGGATTATTGTTCAGAGGCGATCAGTTATCTAAGTTAGATGAAACTGACAGACGATTATTAGAAAAAATGAATTTGAAAACAATTGTTGATTATCGTTCCGAACACGAAAGAACTGTTAATCCGAATAAACAAATTGCGACCGTTATTCAAACTGTTCATTGTGATCCTCAATCAAGTTTTTCGGAAGCGGCAGCCAATGCGGTTGATCTGAATGAAGAAAATGTTAAACTTGTCCGCCAATTAGAAGAGGGAAAAATAGAATCAAAATACATTAACGGTAAAGGTGAAAATGTTATCGAGGACTATCAATTTTTAATTACTTCTGAACCAGCTAAAGAAGCATATAAGAAATTTTTACAGACATGTGCCGACGTAGCAAATGCACCTTTAGTTCATCATTGTCGTGGAGGAAAAGATCGAACTGGTTTAGGATCAATGTTTTTACTTTTATTACTAGGTGTCAAAGAAGAAGAAATTGTGAATGATTATATTTTAACTGGGATTATTCGTAAAGATAGAAACCAATTAAAATATGAACTTTATCAAGAACTGACAAAAAATGAAGACTATCTTGCGTATTTAATGGCAATGATTGAAACCAGAGAAGAATTTATTCGAGCAAGTATTGAGCGTATCAAAGAGTTATATCCAACAACAACGGATTATTTCATTCAGCATTTTGGTTTGACACAAGAACAAATTGATACAATGCGAGAGTTTTATTTAGAGGAGGGAATGAACAAATGACACAAGTCGCTGTAGTTGTAGCTAGCCATGGGGAATTTGCTAAATATGCTTTAAAAAGTGCCGAAATGATCGTCGGCACTCAAGAAAATTGTGGGGTTGTAACTGTTGGGATGGACGATACTTTACAAGATGCTATTCAAGAGATGCAGAATGAATTAAATCACTTAGATAGAAGTCAAGGAACAGTTATTTTAGTAGACATTTTAGGAGGAACGCCTTCTAATGTTAGTGGTCGTTTTGTTTTAACAGATGAAAGCGTTTTAGTTTTAAGTGGGTTGAATTTACCTTTGTTATTAGATTTATTAACCAATCGGGAGCGAAGCTTAGTAGAGATTGCGACTTCTTTAGAAAATTCATATCATGCAGGTTTTAATAATGTAACGGAGCTATTTAAAAAAGGAGAAGATGAAGATGAGTGTGAAATTTTGTAGAATTGATGATCGTTTGATTCATGGTCAAGTTGTAACAACCTGGGTAAATGTTCACCAAATTGAGCAAGTGATTATCGTAAATGAAACAGTCGCCAACGATAAAATTCAAGCAAATGTATTAAAAATGAGTGCACCACCAACCATTAAATTGCATATCTTTCCACCAGAAAAATTTTTAAATATCATTCAAAAAAACCCAATTAGTCGTAATACCATGCTTTTATTTGCGTCACCATTTGACGTTGAAACTTTGGTAAACGCTGGTTATGAGATTCCCAAATTAAATGTTGGGGGCATGAGAGGCAATGCGGAAAGAGCGAAGTTGACCAAAGCTGTTTCATTGACGCCAACAGAAAGAGAATCTTTTGAACGAATGTTAGCTAAAGGTATGGATATTGAAATTCAGATGGTACCAAGTGAAAGTATTATCAAAATGAAAGAGGTGCTGTAAAAATGACAACGTTTATTATTACAGTTTTTGCTTTTTTCGTTGGGATTGACGATGTGAGTACAAAATTATTTCGTCGACCACTTTTATTAGCGCCAATTATTGGCTTTATTTTGGGGGATGTTCAAGCTGGATTAGCGATTGGTGCTACATTAGAAATTATGTGGATGGGAATTGGAAATGTGGGCGCCTATATGGCACCAGATATTATCACTGGTACATTAATTAGTACCTCTTTAGCCATTATGAGTCGTGGAGATGGAAATTTAGAAACTACAGTTGCTACTGCGGTAACTTTAGCTGTACCAACCGCTTTGTTAGCGCAACAATTATTGGTATTAATTGAAACAGTCAATGTCTCATTAAATGGTTGGGCACAGCGTTTAGCAGATAATGCTGATGTAAAAGGAACCAAATGGCTAATATATCCTCCAGCAATTTTGACAGGAGTTGCCAGAGCTTTACCAACATTTATTGCTTTACAATTTGGGGCAGGTGCAATTCAAAAAGTGATTGATTTATTACCGGAATTTATTATTAGTGGTTTAGGAACAGCAGGTAAGATTATTCCAGCTGTTGGTATTGCGCTATTAATGATGTCTATGATTAAAAAAGTAGAGATGTGGTTGTTTTTGATTTTAGGCTTTGTTTTGGCATCGTATATCAATCTAGATGTTTTGCCAATTACGTTAATTGCACTCGTTATTGCTTATATTTATGATTTAGCCATTCAAAAACCACAAGTCGTTCAAGCTGTTTCATCCAATTTAGAGGAAGAGGAGTATGATTTATAATGGAGCAAAAACTGACAAAAAAAGATCTTTGGGTAATGTTTATGCGTTTAAACACCATGCGTATTCCTTTAAATTATGAGACGCTTCAAGGTGTAGGTTTTATGCGAGCAATTGCGCCGGCTTTAGAGAAAATTTATCCTGATAAAGAAGAATTGCGAGAAGCAATGATTCGTCATACTGTGTTCTATAATTCACATGTAAATGGCGATGCAGCTATTTTAGGTCTAACTGCAGCAATGGAAGAATCTACTGGCCCAGACGAAAAAGAAGGGATTAATCCTTTAAAAACAGGGTTGATGGGTCCTTTAGCTGGACTAGGTGATAGCTTAGTGAAATTTACTTGGGTTCCGATTGTAGGAAGTATTGGTGCTTCATTTGCTTTGAGTGGGAGTATTATCGGACCTATTTTTATGTTTATCATGTATAATATCGTCAACATGGTAGGTCGTTATTACGCAGTTATCTATGGATATAAAAAAGGCATTCAATTTTTAAATGAAAATCAAGATAGTAACATTATTCAACGAATTTCATCTATGGCAAATGTTGTTGGTTTGATGGTGGTAGGGTCCTTAATTGCTTCTGTTATTAAGGTTGCGACCCCCCTTGAAATTTCAGTAGGTTCGAGTGTAACCGGTGAAGTTGGGGAGAACGTTATTGCTGTACAAGATATGCTAGATAAAATTATGCCATCCGTTTTAAGTCTATTGGTTACATTTATTGTGTATCGTATTTTGAAAAAAACAAATGGAAAACATGCAGCTACGATTATTCTATGTATAATGGTCATTACTGTTTTCTTGAAATACTTCGGCATTTTATAACCAAAAAATCTGTTCTATTGCACTTTTCGAGTGTTTAGAACAGATTTTTTTGATTATTTCTTACGATTTGTCTTTTCATCTGCTCTTTTTTGGTAAAAATGGTATGATAAAAAACAGTGAAAACTATACTAAGAAAAGATGGATGGGAAAAAATGATTATTATTGATTTTATTTTACATGTGGATGAACACTTACTATATTTAGTACAACAATATGGTGCAGGAATTTATCCGTTATTATTTGCTATTTTATTCATTGAAACTGGTTTGGTGGTCTTTCCATTTTTACCGGGCGATTCTTTGTTGTTTGCAGGAGGAGCTTTAGCTGCAATCAGTAATAGCTTGAGTTTACCTTTGATTTTGATAACTTGTATTGTAGCATCAATTTTAGGAAATACGATTAACTATAGTTTGGGTCGTCGCTTTGGAACACATGCCTTATATGAAGGAAAATTATCACGTTTTATCAAAGCGGAAGAACTGCAAAAAGCGGAAGAATTCTTTAATGAGAAGGGAAAATATACCATTTTCATCGGTCGATTTTTACCATTTATTCGAACATTCGTACCATTTATTGCTGGTTCAACTAAGATGAATCGCAGTACGTTTATGTTTTATAATGTGATTAGTGGGTGTTGTTGGGTGTTATTAGCCACATTGGCAGGATTTTTCTTAGGAAACATTCCTTTTATCAATGCGCATTTTTCAATGATTATGTTAGGAATTATTTTTGTTTCTTTACTACCTATGCTAATTTCGATGGCAAAAGGTTGGCAAACTAGAAGACAAGCACAATAAAAAAGGTTAGTGAATATCGTATTCACTAACCCTTTTTTTATTCATATAATGCAGCGACACGTTTTTGTAAATCAGCATTTTCTAAGAATTCATCATACGTTGTTTCTGCACGATCCACAATTCCATTAGCAGATACCACAATAATGCGGTTAGCCAAAGTTTGAATAAATTGATGGTCATGTGAAGCAAATAATAATGAGCCAGTAAACGCCATTAAACCTTCATTCAAAGCAGAAATTGATTCTAAGTCTAAATGGTTGGTTGGATCATCTAAAACTAAAACGTTAGCTTTTGAAAGCATATTTTTTGATAACATACAACGCACTTTTTCGCCTCCAGATAGGACGTTGACTTTTTTCAAGACTTCATCACCAGAGAACAACATTCTTCCTAAGAAACTACGTAAGAATGTATTGTCATCTTCTTCTTTGCTGGCATATTGGCGTAACCAGTCTAAGATAGTCAAGTTATTATCAAACTCAGCACTAGGATCTTTTGGTAAGTACGATTGACTTGTTGTGACACCCCAACGAACACTTCCTGTATCAGGTGTTAATTCGCCCATAATCACTTTAAATAATGTAGTTGTCGTAATATCATTATTAGCAACAAAAGCTACTTTATCGTCTTTATTTAAGGTAAATGAGATGTTATCCAAGATTTTTTTCCCATCGATTGTCACACTAACATTTTCTACTTGTAACAAGTCATTGCCGATTTCACGTTCTGGTTTGAAACCAACGAATGGGTAACGACGAGAAGAAGGTTGGATGTCATCTAAGGTAATTTTATCTAACATTTTCTTACGAGAAGTTGCTTGTTTTGATTTTGATGCATTCGCAGAAAATCGTGCGATAAATTCTTGTAATTCTTTGATTTGTTCTTCTTTTTTGGCATTTGATTGTGACTGTAATTTCGCAGCTAATTGACTTGATTCTAACCAGAAATCGTAATTTCCGACATATAATTTAATTTTACCAAAATCTAAATCAGCCATATGCGTACATACTTTATTTAAGAAGTGACGGTCATGAGAAACGACAATAACTGTATTTTCAAAGTTAATTAAAAATTCTTCTAACCAAGCAATTGATTGAATATCTAATCCATTGGTCGGCTCGTCTAGTAATAGAACGTCTGGTTGACCAAATAAAGCTTGTGCTAATAAGACTTTCACTTTTTGTCCAGCAGTTAATTCGCTCATGTGTAGTTGGTGTAATTCTTCTGGGATATTTAATCCTTGAAGCAAAACAGCAGCTTCTGGTTCAGCTTCCCAACCATTTAATTCAGCAAATTCACCTTCTAATTCAGCAGCCTTGATACCATCTTCATCACTAAAATCTTCTTTCATATAAATGGCATCTTTTTCTTTCATTACATCATATAGTCGTTTATGTCCCATAATGACTGTTTCAATGACTGTGTATTCTTCAAAATCAAAGTGATTTTGTTTTAAAACAGCCATACGTTCATCAGGACCTAAGGCAACATTTCCTGTTGACGGTTGGATTTCTCCGGATAATATTTTTAAAAAGGTTGATTTACCAGCACCATTTGCACCGATCAAACCATAGCAATTTCCGGGTGTAAACTTAATATTCACATCATCAAAAAGTTTGCGATCTGAAAAATGCAAACTAACATCACTTACTGTAATCAATTCTTTTCCTCACTTTTACATGTATTCTAGACCAAGGTCTCCTAGCATTATATCGGTGATAGTCAAAAGTTTCAAGGTATTGCGTTGGAATTCACGATTTCATGGATTTTTTCAAGGCGCAAACGGAATGAGTTTAAATAAAATTAATAGAAAAAACAGGACAATAAAAATCAGTGGACTGAAACTAATAATCAAGGTGGTGAGATGAATCGGTGATTTTTCTTTCTTATAAGAAACGATTGAAATGACACCAGAGATGAGTGACAGAATAATTGCGAACCAATCACCGAATGCCGATCCGACGAGAAATGTTCGTGTCATAGGAATCCAAACAACTGCAATAACTAAAACTGCTAACCCAACAGTCACTATTTTTCGCAACATAACATTTTCCTCTTTTTTTATTAGTATAGCAGGTTTTGTTATTGAAGATAATCAAGTATTTTACCCCCTTTCCTTGATATTTCTTTTGGTTAACCTTAAAATAAAAGCGATATCATTGATTAAAAATAGTGGAGGAAAAAAATGGTCGATTGGTTAGTAAGTTTACAACCTTGGCAACAAGCATTAGTAGGCACAGGATTTACTTATTTTATGACAGCATTAGGTGCCGCATTGGTTTTTTTCTTTAAAAGTATTAACCGCAACGTATTAAGTACGATGTTAGGTTTTGCTTCGGGCGTAATGATTGCAGCAAGTTTTTGGTCGTTATTAGATCCAGCGATTGAGCGAGCAACAGAAAATGGCGATATTCCATGGTTAGTTGTGAGTATTGGCTTTGGTTTAGGTGGTATTTTTCTATATGTCGCTGATAAAATTTTACCGCATTTACATTTTGGACAAAATGAGCAACCAGAAGGCATACCGAGTCATTTTAAGCGAACTATTTTGTTGGTTTTCTCAATTACACTGCACAATATTCCAGAAGGATTAGCTGTCGGTGTAGCGTTTGGTGCAGCCGCCAACGCGAGTGACCCTCGAGCAGCAGTTTTAGCTGCTATGTCAGTGGCTATCGGAATTGGAATTCAAAATTTCCCAGAAGGAGCGGCAGTTTCGATTCCTTTACAACAAGAAGGGTTAAGTCGAACCAAAGCTTTTTTTCATGGGCAAGCATCAGGATTGGTTGAACCGATTGCTGGGGTGATTGGTGCGTTATTAGTGACCAAAATGACGATGATTTTGCCTTATGCGTTAGCTTTTGCGGCCGGTGCAATGATTTATGTCGTTGTCGAAGAACTAATTCCAGAGGCCCAACTTTCATCACCTACTAGACGTCATTTTGGCGTATTTGGGACGATGTTAGGTTTTGTCATTATGATGATTTTAGATGTGGCGTTGGGATAAAAAAATGCTTAACAGGGTCGAAAAAAAGACTTGGAATTCAGTTTTTTAACTGTTTTTCCAAGTCTTTTAGCATTTTTCGATTGGGTAATAACTGATTTACACCGATTGCTACAAACATTCCGATAAAACTATCTACTACGCGAGCAAACGCATAGTGATACGATTCTGTTTCTGGAATCATAAACAAAATTGTTAAGAGTGTGGCACATGCACCGACTGTTCCTTCTTGATAACCGAAATGAGACAGCAGAGAAATCATAAAAATAATTAATAACGGCATAATGATCAGTTGGATTTCTTTCCCATCGCCAAATAATTTAAAAAGAAAAATCGCAACAATGGAAAACATGGCACCAAAAGTATTGCCAACTACGCGATGTTTGCCAAATTTTAAGGTATTAATCATGTCCTCGCGTAAAGTAAAAATTGCCGTAAGTGCAGCTACTACATACGTTTCTCGATGAAAAATAATACTAATTAAGATACAAATAAAGACACTTAGTCCAGTTTTGATAGTGCGTAACCCGATTTTCAAAAAAACTTCCTCCGTTGTTTGTTAGATAATTGGTAGTATAGCAATAAATTTCCTGAAGATAAAATGAAAACTAAACTTCTAATCAAGACAATGGAAACGTGTCTCAAGTGTTGTCTTAGCTATTCTTTGATATAATAACAATGAGAACGGATTTTCTTAATAGGAGGAAGGAAGATGGGAAAACAAACAGGTCGTATTGGGAAACTTCTCGGACCAGTAGGAAAAGTCTTACGAATTATTCCTGATTCTACAGAATTAATTAATAAAACAATTGAAGAGACAGCACCAATTATTTCCAAAGAGTTAGATAGCCGACGTGAAAATAAAAAATTATACAGAGATGTTCCAGAAGTCATTGAATTGCATGTTACACGGGCGAAAGATATTTTGGAGAAACTAGGATTTATTACACAAGAAGTTTTAGTCCAACCTAATAAAAAATATCAAAATAAAATAGATGGCGAAGTGGTCGCCATTGCACCTAAAGGAAAAACAGCGAAAATTGGCTCATTAATTAAGCTGTATTATGTCAATGAACAAGTCATTTCAGAATCACGGCAACGTGAATTGCCAGATATGATTGGTATGCATGTGGATGAAGCCAAAGATTTTTTACTAAATGTGGGGTTAAAACCTGTCTTAAAACTAGCTACGCCACACAAAAAATATGCGTATACACATGAAAATATTGTCGTCGATTCCGACCCTAAATTGGATTTGTTTCATAAATATGTCAAAGCAGGTAGTATCATTCAATTGTATTATGTGAACGATTATGTGGTGAATCAAAGCAAAAAATTACTAGCAGAAAAAACACCTAAAACAGTAGTTCCCAAAAAATCATTCTTTTTTAAAAAGAAAAAATAAAACAGCTGGCTTTTCAAAAAGTCAGCTGTTTTTTATCTGAATGTTATTAGTAAGATCGACGGTTATGGCTTCTTCTAGATCCGGTTAACCAACGGACAATGAAGAAGGCGATTAATAAAGGAATACCAAATTTAAACGCTACATAGAACAAGCCACCTACTAAGGATAAAAGAATCTTAATAGCGAAACTTGCGATAATCAAACCAACCACTAACTTAATAATATTTGCCACTGTCGAATTATTCATCATTTTTTCCTCCTGTTTTTCTTCTTGTACTTAATTTATCAAAAAGAAGCAGGAAAAACATCCGTCTTAAGAAGGATTATCCGCGAATTTGACCATCTCCATAGACAATGTATTTCGTTGAGGTTAGTTCTGGTAAGCCCATTGGTCCACGCGCATGAAGCTTCTGGGTAGAAATTCCAATCTCTGCACCGAAGCCAAAGACAAACCCATCTGTAAATCGAGTAGAAGCATTTACATAAACCGCAGCTGCGTCAACTTCTTTTAAGAATTTTTGGGAAGCGAAGTAATTGTCAGTAACGATTGCTTCAGAATGTTTCGTATTATATTGATTAATATGCGCAATTGCTTCTTCAATCGAATCGACAATTTTCACGGCAAGAATATAATCTAAATATTCAGTTGCCCAATCTTCTTCTGTCGCTAATGCTGCATTTGGCAAGAACTGTTGCGCACGGGCATCGCCGCGCAATTCCACTTGGCCATCTAATGTCTCTACTAATTTTGGTAAGAAAAATTCCGCCACATCTTGATGAACTAATAAGGTTTCAATCGCATTGCAGACAGAAGGACGTTGCACCTTAGCATTAACAGTAATATCTAATGCCATTTGTAATTGTGCATCTTTATCGACATAGACATGATTATTCCCTGTCCCAGTTTCAATTACAGGAACAGTCGCAGTTTCTTTGACACGTTGAATTAAACCAGCGCCCCCACGAGGAATTAAAACATCCAAATAATCAGTTAAGCGCATCAATTCATTTGCGACTGCATGTGACGTATCATCAATGAATTGAATCGCGTAAGGAGAAAAATCATTTGCGATTAGTGTGTCTTGTAAAATTTTCACTAAAATTTGATTTGAATAGAAGGCTTCTTTACCCCCACGTAAAATAACGGCATTCCCTGTTTTAAAACATAGACTAGCTGCATCGGTGGTCACATTTGGTCGTGATTCATAAATAATTCCGATAACACCTAAAGGAACGCGTTGGCGTCCAATCATTAAACCATCTGCATTTTTCCACATTTTTTCCACTTCACCAATTGGATCTGGTAATTGCACGACTTGGCGCATGCCGTCTGCCATATCTTTAATCCGTTCTTCTGTTAGACGCAAACGATCTTTCATGGTTTCTTTGATGCCATAATCATCTGATTTTGCTAAATCTTGCTCGTTGGCTTCTAAAATCACAGAAATATTTGCTTCAAGTGCATCTGCCATTTTTTCCAACAATTGATTTTTTGTGGCAGTATCTAATAAACCGAGTTGATACGCACTTTCTTTTGCTTGTTGCCCTAATGTGTGTAAATCTGTCATATTCATTCCTCCTTAAAGAATGTTCCAATCTCTTCTCCATTGACGATATCAAAAATAACTTTTGGACGTTTGCCATTGGCTAAAACCATCGCGCTATGATTTTCCAAGACGCGTTGCGCAGCTTTTAGTTTACTATACATGCCACCTGTGCCATATTGACTGCCTTTTCCACCTGCACGAGAATATAAATCATCATTGATTTCAGTTACGCGAGAATATAATTTCGCTTCTTTATTCGTAGCGGGATTATCTGAATAAAAGCCATTAATGTCTGACAGCATAATTAATAAATCCGCATCAATTAATTGCAATACGATGGCTGAAAGTTGGTCATTGTCACCAAATTTTGTGGTATGGTCTAATTCATCGACAGCGACCGTATCATTTTCATTAATAATCGGAATAATGCCCATTTTTAGCAATTGATCCAAGGTATTCACGACGTTTTTGCGACTCTCAGGAAATTCAATTACATCTCGAGTTAATAAAACTTGCGCTGTTTGTTGGCTGTAAGTTCCAAAGCGTTGACCGTAAATCGACATTAACTCAGCTTGTCCGACTGCTGCGACTGCTTGTTGTTCAGGAATCGATGCAGGACGACGATTCATATTTAATTTATTCATCCCCACACCAACAGCACCAGAAGAAACTAAGATGACTTCTTTCCCACGATTTCTTAAATCTGTTAATGCAAAAGCCAATTCATCGATACCAGCTAAATTAATATTGCCATTGGGGTAGATTAAGGAACTGGTTCCAATTTTAATGACGATACGTTCGGCTTTGTATAAATTTTTTCGCATAAGCTACCTCTTTTAGTTTATATAGTGCTTCTATTGTACTAGCAAAAAGGTATTTCGTCATGTAAATTCTTTCAAAATTCAGAAAAATTGAGAGTAAATGTGAGAGGAAAAATCCTTTGCTAAAAATTATACCAAAATATTGGTTAGGAGCAATTCTACAAAATATCGCTAGCGAAATAAAGAAAAGTTGCTTACAATTAAACTAAATAATTAGTCATGGCAAAAACATCTAAAAAAATTGGAGGAAAGCAGGAGCAAATTATGGAAAAAAATACAAAAAGTCTTAGCTGGAAAATTATTCCTATCAGTACCATTGAAGGCGTGCGTTTTGGTCAAGTTGAGAATCAAGACGGCATGACGGGAGTCTCTGTTGCCTTGTTAGCGAAGAATACAGCAGGTTTAGATATTTGTGGCGGTGGGCCGGCAAGCCGTGAAGCTCATTTATTATCACCATTAACAGATGATAAATCAATCAATGCACTAGTTTTTTCAGGTGGTTCTGCTTATGGATTAGCCGCTTCAGATGGGGTTATGCGTTATTTGGAAGAGAGCAACGTAGGCTATACGGTAGTGGATGCCGTGGTTCCTTTAGTCGTTCAATCGTGTATTTTTGATTTAAATATGGGAAATTCTAAAATCCGTCCTGATGCTGACATGGGCTATGCGGCTTGTGTTGCGGCTGAAAAGGCTGAAGAACCACTTTCTGGAAATGTTGGTGCGGGAACTGGTGCAACAGTTGGAAAACTATGTGGCATGCAGCAAAGTCAAAAAGCGGGCATTGGTTATTTTGCGGTTCAAGTGGGAGAACTGAAAATTGGCGCCATGGTTGTTGTTAATGCAGTTGGCGATATTTTTAACTATCAAACGGGAGAGAAAGTAGCAGGAGTAGTGACACCCAACCGCAGCGATTTTTTGCCAACAGATGAACTCATGATTCAAGCGCAACAAGCATTAACCAACGGCGCTAATACTACGTTAGCAGCAATTTTTACGAATGGAAAATTTTCAGCACCTGAAATGAATCGAATTGCTGCCATAGCGCGAACTGGTTTGGCTCGTTCCGTGCGACCAGTCAACACGATGGCAGACGGCGATGCAATTTACACCTTTTCACTAGGAGAAGTGGCGGCGGATTTGAATATTGTTGGTACGTTAGCAGCGAATGTACTTTCAGAAGCCATCTTAAAGGCAATCGAAAACACCACCCTTTCCGATACTGAGTTTTTACAGTTGATTTAAGTAACTTTATAGTAGAAATAAGATGAATGAAAGCACCCTTTCATTCATCTTATTTCGTGTGCTGCCATACTTAGGCGAGAAATGTCCAATAATTTTAAATTTTCTCAACAGAAGAAACAAACTTTCTTCGTATTTTTTGAGTAAGCTAATATCTAGACCATTAACTTTCAATTTTTATGCGAACTTATGTTAAAATAGGCATAGTATTTATTGGAGGTTTATGATGAAAAAACGAGGATTTGAACGTGTAACAAGTTTTGAAGGACAAGCAATCAATTTACCTATAAGAGCAACCAATCATGCAGCAGGTTATGATTTTGAAGCTGCTGCAGATGTCGTGATTCCGAGCATTTGGAAACAATTTTTCTCACGTAGCATTGGGAACAATCAAGCAGTTGAAAAGAAAATCAAACCGGTATTAGTACCGACAGGGATTAAAGCTTACATGGGCGATGAAGAATTTTTACAATTAGCCAATCGCTCTAGCAATCCGTTGAAACGTTTCTTAGTTTTAAGTAATGGGGTAGGCGTGATTGATAGCGATTATTATAATAATGAAGCAAATGAAGGCCATATCATGTTCCAATTTACGAATTTTGGTTTACGTGATGTCACGATTAAAAAAGGTGAACGAATTGGTCAAGGGATTTTCTTACCATTTTTAAAAGCCGATCAAGACGAAACAATTGGGGAACGTACAGGCGGGTTTGGTTCTTCTGATAAATAAAGGAGGACAAGATGGCAAAAAAAGCAAAAACCCAATTTGAATGTCAGCACTGTGGCTATATTTCTCCTCGTTATTTAGGAAAATGTCCGCAATGCGGTAGCTGGAATTCAATGGTAGAAGAAAAAATTCAAGATACGTCTGATCGTCGTACACGTACGACATTAACTGGGCAAAAAATGCAACCGACGAAATTAGCGGATGTTATTCCCAAAAAAGAACCTCGTGTGCAAACGCAACTAGGTGAATTAAATCGCGTGTTAGGTGGCGGTGTCGTTCCTGGTTCAATGGTCTTACTTGGTGGTGATCCAGGGATTGGTAAATCGACACTATTATTACAAGTCTCACAGCAACTTGCCGCAACAGGTGGGAAAGTGTTGTATGTTTCGGGCGAAGAAAGTGCCGAACAAATTAAAATGCGTGCGCAACGTTTAGGCGTGGTGGATAATGAATTTTATTTATATGCAGAAACAGATATGCACGATATTAGCCGAGCGATTGAAAGTTTAGAACCCGATTATGTAATTATCGATTCGATTCAAACAATGACTCAACCAGATATTAGTAGCGTTGCAGGAAGCGTCAGCCAAGTGCGTGAAACCACTGCAGAACTGTTAAAGATTGCCAAAACAAACGGCATTGCGATTTTTATCGTTGGTCATGTGACGAAAGAAGGATCGATTGCCGGTCCAAGAATGTTGGAGCATATGGTGGATACCGTGTTGTATTTTGAAGGGGAACAACACCAGAGCTTCCGTATTTTAAGAGCAGTCAAAAATCGGTTTGGTTCAACGAATGAAATTGGTATTTTTGAAATGCGTGAAGGTGGATTGGAAGAAGTCGCTAATCCCTCACAAGTTTTTCTTGAAGAACGTTTAGCAGGCGCGACAGGTTCAGCAATTGTCGTTGCCATGGAAGGCAGTCGTCCGATTTTAGTAGAAATTCAAGCCTTGGTGACTCCTACGATGTTTGGAAATGCCAAACGAACTACTACCGGCCTCGATTTTAATCGTGTCTCGCTGATTATGGCAGTTTTGGAAAAACGTGCCGGATTGTTGTTACAAAATCAAGATGCTTATTTAAAAGCAGCTGGTGGTGTGAAATTAAACGAACCAGCCATTGATTTAGCGATTGCGATTAGTATTGCTTCGAGTTATAAAGAAAAAGGAACGGAAGCAACCGAATGTTTTATTGGTGAAATTGGGTTAACCGGTGAAATTCGCCGAGTAAATGCAATTGAGCAACGAGTGAAAGAAGTACAAAAATTAGGCTTTAAAAAAGTCTATGTTCCCAAAAACAACTTAGTCAATTGGGAACCGCCTAAAGGAATTAAGGTAGTCGGTGTAGCGACATTAGATGAAGCATTAAAACGGGTTTTTCGTTAAGAAAAATAAAACAACGTAGATTAAACTCATTCAGTATGAGAAAATGAATACATACTGAATGAGAATTGGAGGATGGAATATGCAAAAACGTGTCATTACAGTGCTAATGGTCATTGCCGGAGTAAGTATTGGTGTATCTTTATTACCACTTGCTTGGAATACTATTGGTCAAGCAGATAATGACTGGCTAAATAATACGGTTACCAATAGCTTATTAGGTGCAATTATTTTCTATTTATTTTCTTTGCTAGTGGTAAACCAAATTTCAGCTGGGATTAAAAAAATCGAAAAAAAATTAAGTGAATTTAGTCTGACCTACTTATTATTTGGGGCGATTGGTACGATTATTGGCTTAATTATCGGGGTAATTGTTTCTATCCCGTTGTATAATTGGAGTGTCCCTTTTGTTAATAGTGTGGCGCCGATTTTAGTCATGTGTTTATTGGGCTATTTAGGTTTTCAAATTGGAACAACACGTATTGAAGAGTGGAAAAAAATCTTTGGTTCAAAAAATAAAAAAGTCGAACCACAAACAGAGCAACAGTTGTTGGATCGTAAATTAGAAGATTCTTTTCATAAATACAAAATTTTAGATACAAGTGTTATTATCGATGGACGAATTTATGATATTGCTAAAACAGGCTTTTTAGAAGGCGTTATCATGATTCCGAATTTTGTCTTGTATGAATTACAATATATTGCTGATTCAGGTGACAGTTTAAAACGCGTTCGTGGACGTCGTGGTTTAGATATTTTAAATGCGTTACAAAAAGAAGAAGGCATTACCGTTGAGATGTACGATGGTGATTTTGAAGATATTACTGAAGTGGATAGTAAATTGTTACGATTAGCGAAATTATTAGATGGTGTCGTGGTAACGAACGACTACAATTTAAATAAAGTGGCAGAATTTCAAAATGTACCTGTTTTAAATATTAATGCTTTAGCGAATGCAGTAAAACCTGTCGTCATTCCTGGTGAAGCGATGGAAGTCTTGGTCGTAAAAGCCGGAACAGAGCGCCAACAGGGAGTTGCTTATCTAGATGATGGCACGATGGTTGTCGTAGAAGACGGACAACATTATATGAATGAACGAATTAAAGTTATCGTGACCAGCGCTCTACAAACCGCTGCTGGACGAATGATTTTTGCGAAACCTGCTCATTCTGGTCGCGGAATCGATAACCCAGAAAATTAAGACTTAAATAAAGATAAAACGATCCGAACAATAGAGAATGAAGAGCAGGTTCTCTATTGTTCGGATCGTTTATTTTTATTGATACTTTTTGCTGAAAATATCTGTACCGATTGAACCGATAACAATCAGTGCCAATGGTCCAAATGAATAAACAATTGATCCCGACAAAAATGAAAATTCAACCGTAGTTAATTTTGTAAAAATAAACAGGACAATTTTGGCAACAATTAATAATAAACCAAGCATAGTGACAGTATCAAAAAAAGTCTTTAACTTAGGATATTTAAGCTTTTTGCTGTCCGTAATAATTTTATTTTTCAAATAAACATCTCCTTTCAAAAGCTCATCAATTGTAATGTTAAATATGTCACTTAATTGAATCAATGTTTCAATTGTGGGATAGCCTTTCTCTCGTTCCCATTTCGAGATGGATTGTCGACTGATAGTTAAGAGGTTCGCTAATTCTTCTTGCGATAAGTTGTGTTTCTTTCGTTCCTCTTTAAGTATTTTATGAAAATCTATTTGACTCACCTCCGTTTATCATTCTAACTGACTGGCTATTTTTTGGTAAGAACTTTATCGTAGCACGCTGTAACCGTATCGTTGCAAGTTTGACAGGTTCGCTTTTGTTGGTTTACCTATGTAAAAGCATAAATTGAAACTAAAGCAAGCAGCAGTTGTGTTGATTTAACTAAGAAAAATAAAAAATAGCTAGAAAAACGGATTAGTTAGTCGGTTGACTTTACTAATCTGCTTATTAAATGTACAATTCTAGCTGAAAGGCTTATTTTGTAGATAAGCAGGAATCTATTATCGAAGCTAATTGTTAGCATTCGCATTCAAAAGAAGAGGAAGATGACAATGACAAAAGTACGTGTACGTTATGCACCAAGTCCAACTGGGCATTTACACATCGGAAATGCTCGAACAGCATTATTTAACTATTTATATGCGCGTCACAATGACGGTGAATTTATTATCCGTATTGAAGACACCGATCAAAAACGTAATATTGAAGATGGCGAAAAAAGCCAATTAGAAAACTTAAAATGGTTAGGCATTGATTGGGATGAATCTCCAGAAAATCCAGGTGTGTATGGTCCTTATCGTCAATCTGAACGTAAAGATATTTATCAACCATTAATTGACCAACTATTAGCTAGCAATCGTGCGTACAAATGCTATTGTACAGAAGAAGAATTAGAAGAAGAACGTGAAGCGCAACGTGCGCGTGGCGAAATCCCTCGTTACGGTGGCAAATGTGCCAACCTTTCTGTTGAAGAACAACAAGCAAAAGAAGCAGCAGGTATTCAACCAGTTATTCGTTTCCGTGTACCAAAAAATGTAGAATACAAATTTGATGATATCGTTAAAGGTGAAATTGCTTTTGAATCAGATAATGTAGGTGGCGATTTTGTTATCCAAAAACGTGACGGAATGCCAACTTATAACTTTGCAGTGGCAGTTGATGACCATGAAATGAAAATCACGCATGTATTGCGTGGAGATGATCATATTGCGAACACACCAAAACAAATGATGATTTATGAAGCATTTGGTTGGGAAACACCGCGCTTTGGTCATATGACCTTGATTATTAACTCAGAAACAGGGAAAAAATTAAGTAAACGTGATGAGTCTATCCTACAATTTATTGAACAATACCGTGAATTAGGGTATTTACCAGAAGCAATGTTTAACTTTATTGCTTTGTTAGGTTGGTCGCCAGTGGGTGAAGACGAGTTGTTCTCTCAAGAAGAAATCGTTAAAATGTTTGATCCAAATCGTTTAAGCAAATCTCCTGCCGCTTTTGATGGCAAGAAATTAGAATGGATTAACAACCATTACATGAAACAATTAGATCTAGATGCATTGACAGATATGTGCTTACCTTATTTAATCGCAGATGGTCGCATGGAAGAAAATCCAACACCAGAACGTTTAGAATGGTTGAAAAAAGTTGTCAGCTTGTATCAACCACAAATGAGTTATGCAGCAGAAATCGTGGAAGTATCTAATTTATTCTTTACAGAACATCCTGTGTTGGATGAAGCAGCTAAAGAAGTTTTAGCAGGTGAAACTGTTCCAACCGTTTTACAAGCCTTTAAAGCGCAATTAGAAGCAATGGACGTTGTAGATGCACCAACGGTTAAAGCCGCCATTAAAGCTGTTCAAAAAGAAACTGGTGTTAAAGGTAAAAACCTATTCATGCCAATCCGCGTTGCTGTTTCAGGCCAAACACACGGACCAGAATTACCAGATACTGTTGAATTATTAGGTAAAGAAAAAGCATTAGCCCATTTAAATCAAGTTTTATAATAAACACAATGAACAGACGAAGTACAAGTTTCCTTTTTTAAAGAGAGATTGCGGTCGGTGAAAGCAATCAAAAAGGACTTAGAAATGCACCTGGGAGTGGCTTTGGTAAAAACCAAAGACGGCAAAAGCCCGTTACGCTTATATGAGGCAGAGAAATTCTGCAAATAAAAGTGGAACCACGCCCAAAGCGTCTTTTAAATAGGGAAACCTATTTGAAAGACGCTTTTTGCTGTGAATCACAACGACTCAGCGACTGTAAGGAGCAGAGAGTTGATGATGAACAGCACTAGCAGAGCGAAGCGAGGGTAGTCCCCTTTTCCCCGAATCACAACGACTCAGCGACTGTAAGGAGCAGAGAGTTGATGATGAACAGCACTAGCAGAGCGAAGCGAGGGTAGTCCTTCCTTCGACTCACTTGCTACAGCTAATCAGTAGGTAAAAAAACAAACAAAGAAGGTGAATGAACATGAGTTGGCTAAAACGAGCCGTCCAAGCGGTAAAAGACAATGATCCAGCCGCACGTTCGACTGCAGAAGTCATATTGACTTATCCAGGAATCCACGCGTTATTTTGGCATCGTATTTCTCATTTTTTATATCAACATAAATGGTATTTATTAGCAAAAATGAATGCTCAATTTTGGCGATTTATGACAGGGATTGAAATTCATCCTGGAGCCAAAATTGGTCGTGGTGTTTTTATCGATCATGGAATGGGATTAGTGATTGGTGAAACCGCAGAAGTCGAAGATGACGTGATTTTGCACCATAATGTGACTTTAGGCGGAACTGGCAAACATAAAACGAAACGTCATCCGACAGTTAAAAGAGGCGCGCTAATTTCCGCTCATGTTCAGATTTTAGGACCTGTAACGATTGGTGAACGAGCAAAAGTTGGTGCTGGAGCAGTTGTGTTACATGACATTCCTGCTGATGCCACAGCAGTAGGCATCCCAGCAAAAGTTGTTCGAATGAAAGGAGAGAAAATTACGAATGATCAAGATTTACAATACACTAAGTAGAAAAAAAGAAGAATTTCATCCTCTAGAAGAAGGTAAAGTTAAAATGTATGTTTGCGGACCAACCGTTT
The DNA here is from genome assembly GCF_017426705.2 of Enterococcus sp. DIV2402. NCBI lineage: Bacteria > Bacillati > Bacillota > Bacilli > Lactobacillales > Enterococcaceae > Enterococcus > Candidatus Enterococcus lowellii. Next base: position 456,875 of record NZ_CP147251.1, read on the forward strand.
ATAACTACATTCATATTGGAAATGGTCGGAGCACGGTTTCGTTTGATACGATTCGTCGTTATTTGGAATTTCGCGGATATGAGGTGAATTATGTATCGAATTTTACCGATGTCGATGACAAAATTATTCGAGCTGCTAAAGAATTAAAGATTACGGCACCTGAAGTTGCAGATCGCTTTATCGAAGCATTTACTGAAGATACTCAAGCCTTAAATGTTAAACCCGCTTGCGCACATCCTCGGGTGATGGACCACATTGATGATATTATTGATTTTATTCAAGTGTTAATCGACAAAGGATATGCTTATGAAGCAGAAGGTGATGTGTATTACCGAACACGTAAGTTTGAATCTTATGGGAAACTAAGTGATCAATCAATAGATGAACTAGAAGTTGGTGCTAGTCAGCGTACAGGTGAAGAGCAGCAAATCAAAGAAGACCCGTTAGACTTTGCTTTATGGAAATCAGCAAAACCAGAAGAGATTTCTTGGGAGTCACCATGGGGACAAGGTCGTCCAGGCTGGCATATTGAATGCTCGGTAATGGCAACGAAATTACTTGGTGATACCATCGATATTCACGGGGGTGGACAAGACTTAGAATTTCCTCATCATGAGAACGAAATTGCTCAGAGTGAAGCGAAAACAGGCAAAACTTTTGCAAATTATTGGATGCATAACGGTTATGTAACCATTGGTGATGACGATGAAAAGATGAGTAAATCCCTAGGTAATTTTGTGACAGTTCATGAGATGGTTCAACAAATTGATCCACAAGTTTTGCGTTTCTTTATGGCAACTACTCAATATCGCCGTCCAATTCGTTATAGCGAAACAACCTTAAAAGAAGCAACCACAAATCTGCAGCGGTTACGAACAGCTTATGAAAATGCGGGCTTCCGTTTAGCAGATGCTCAAGATTCTTTACCAAACGATACGGAAAAACTGGCAGAAATTCAAACGTTAATCGAACGCTTTATTGAAGAAATGGATGACGATTTTAATACAGCAAATGGGATTACGGTTATCTATGAATTAGCGAAGTGGTTAAATTTATACAGTGAACAAAGCGAAGTATCTAAAGCAATTTTAGAAGAAGTACGTGCAACATTCACACAACTATTAGAAATTTTTGGGATTGTTTTTCAAGAAGAACTAGTAGATTCAGAAATTGATGCGTTAATTGAAGAACGTAATCAAGCACGTAAAGATCGTAATTTTAGTCGAAGTGATGAAATTCGCGATTTATTGAAAGAACAAGGGATTCTTTTAGAAGATACCCCGCAAGGAACTCGATGGAGAAAAGAATAATGAGAGATTATCGACAATTAAATGGTTTAGCATTAGCTTATGTGGGCGATGCGATTTATGAGGTATATATTCGTGACTACTTGGTATCACAAGGACAAACTCGACCGAATCAACTGCACCGCATGGCAACTCACTATGTTTCAGCCAAAGCGCAAGCCGCTTTAGTGCAAAAAATGTTAGAGGACGATATTTTAACAGCCGAAGAACAAGATTTTTATCGTCGTGGGCGAAATAGTAAAAGTCATACAAGTGCGAAAAATGCAGATATCACCACCTATCGTATTTCAACTGGATTTGAAGCCTTAATGGGTTATTTGCATTTGACAGAACAAAAAGAACGTTTGGAAGAATTGATTCAGTGGTGTATTGAAACAGTCGCTGAACAAAAATAGAAGCAGAAGGAAGAGTAACATGACGAAAAAAGGGATTCTAATTGTGAACCTGGGAACACCTGAAAGTCCCACTACGACACATGTAAGAGAATATTTAAAAATATTTTTATCTGACCCGCGTGTAATTAAAACACCGGCAGCTATTTGGAAACCAATTTTAAATGGGATTATTTTACGTACGCGTCCAAAGAAATCTGCGAAGTTGTACGAAAGTATTTGGCGCAAAGAAGGTTCGCCGTTATTAATCTATGCCAAACAGCAACAAGCGTATTTACAAGAATTGTTACCTGACACCAAAGTTGCTTTAGCCATGTCGTACAGTCATCCCTTTATTCCAGAAGCGATTGATCAATTATTAGCAGAAGGAATTGATGATTTAACTATTTTACCGTTATATCCGCAATATTCAGGGACAACAGTGGGTTCGGTTTTTGATGATGTGATGAAATATTTTGTTAAGAGTGATAAAATCGTGAATTTGCATTTTGTTCGTTCCTTTTACGATCATCCACTGTACATTCAATATTTCGCGGATAAAATCAAAAATCAATTAGAAAAACAATCTGTAGATGCCTTATTATTTAGCTATCACGGTATTCCCGTTTCTTATGTGTCTGATGGCGATAATTATCCAAGTGAATGTACCCGAACGACTGAATTAATCATGCAACAAATTGGCGAAGTGCCTTTTTATCAAACCTATCAATCTAAATTTGGTCCTGCTGAATGGCTAACACCAGCTACAGATGCGACATTAACCAATTTTCCTAAAAAGGGGATTAAGAAAGTGTTAGTGATTGCGCCCGGATTTGTAGCAGATTGTTTAGAAACTATTGAAGAATTAGAAGAAGAGAATAAAGGCTATTTTATGGAAAATGGTGGTGAAGCTTTTTATTACTTACCACCATTTAACGATGATCCAACATTAGCCGAAATTTTAAAACAACTTGCGACAAATTAATTAAAAGCCGCCTCAGTTTACTGGGGTGGGCTTTTTATACAAAGGATGAGAAAGATGAAGAAAAATTTTAAAAATGAGAAGCGACACAGTTCTAAAAACAATGACCGCCGTCGTCCAAATGCGCGTGAAGAAAAAACCACTGTCCGTACCGATGAAGAAATCGAAGAAAATTTTGTTTTTGGTCACCATGCTGTAGTTGAAGCATTGAAACAAGGTCGTGGCAATAAATTATTTGTCTCAGAAGATGCGCGTGGCGACAAAATTGATGAATTAAAAGAAGTCGCACGTGAACAATCAGTACCTATCAAATGGGTACCCAAACAAAAACTAGACCAAATGAGTAATCAAGGCGTGCATCAAGGCTTAATTTTAGCAATTACTCCTTATGAATATTTGTCATTGCTTGAACTAATGGCACAAAGCAAAGAAAATCCATTTTATTTAATTTTAGATAACTTAGAAGATCCGCATAATTTTGGTTCGATTTTGCGTACGGCCGATGCCAGTGGAGTTGATGGTATTATTATTCCCAAACATCGGGCAGTAGGGATTACGCCAGTCGTTGTAAAAACCTCAACTGGCGCAGTTGAGCATGTACCGGTTGCTCGTGTAACAAACATTCATCAAGCAATTAAAGAATTAAAAGAAAAAGGCTTTTGGATCTTTGGTACCGACATGCAAGGAACGCCATACTCAAAATGGAACGCCCAAGGTTCGATTGCCTTAATCATTGGGAATGAAGGTCGTGGTATGAGCGAAGGCTTGAAAAAAGAAGTGGATGAAATGTTGACCATTCCAATGGTTGGTCACGTTCAAAGTTTAAATGCATCTGTGGCAGCTGGTTTATTAATGTATGAAGCCTTTCGTCAACGAGGCGATAGTCTATGAAAACACAACTGTTGCTAGTGGATGGATACAATATGATTGGTGCTTGGCCGGAATTAGTGACACTAAAAAATCAAGACCGTTTAGAAGATGCACGTGAGGCTTTGCTGCAACGTTTATCTAACTATGCTAAATATGAAAACATTCGAGTGATTGTCGTTTTTGATGCGCAATTGGTTCCTGGAATTACTCAAAATTATACGAAATATCAATTGGAAGTGGTTTTTACCGAAGAAGGCGAAACAGCAGATAGCTATATCGAACGCGTAGCAGGGGAACTGAACAATCGTTTGACGCAAGTAACAGTTGCGACGAGTGATTTAGCTGAACAATGGGTTGTTTTTTCTCAAGGGGCTTTACGAACCTCTGCCCGTGAGTTATATAAAACAGTTGAAAAAACGGAAAAAACTATTCATCAACACCAACAAGATATTCATTTTACCAATTATCGTCGTAACTCTCCGTGGGATGAAAAGCAATTAAGTGCTTTAGAACAGAAATTAAAAGAATTAAGTCAAAAAAAGCCACGCAATAAAAAATGAGTAAATCAAAAATTGTCAAAAGTTGAGGCAATCAATGAGAGAATCTGAAAAATAATCATGTTATGCTCTTTTCATCAGTTGATGAAAGGAGCTTTTATTTTTATGCAGCAGTTAATTCGACAAGCAAAAAAAGGCGATGGCGAAGCATTGCGGGAATTATTTTCGCATTATCGCCCACTAGTTTATAGTATCCGTAACAAATATTTTTTACGCGATTTTGACGATCAAGATTGGCTTCAAGAAGGACTGATTACGTTCCATGATTGTCTACAAAGTTTTGAACCTGGTTTTGGGACAACCTTAGGCGCATTTTTCAAACGAGCATTTGAAAATCGTATTCGTAGTTTTGTTCGAAAAGAGTGCGCCTATAAACGTAAAAGTAATCAACAGACGGTTTCTTATGAGCAGAAATTTTTACAAGAAGGCAACGAACTAGCGCCAGATTATAGCATGTCAGCTAATCCTTTAGACCATATTCTCGTGCAGGAAACGTTAGAGGAATGTCAAGACCTCTTGTCGGCACTAGAGAAAGAAGCGTTTGCTGTATATGTCTTAGGCAATCATGCTAGCATTACTTCAGAACGAGCCTTGCGCAGTGCCTATGACCGTTCCAAACGTAAAATTACACAGCACTTGAGAAAATTAAAAACAGACTAGTTTTTCCGTCTTGTTTTCATACGTACCTGCAAAATGATAAAATTTTGTGCATTATTTTTTCTCTTTCTCAGCATATTGAAGTTGAAATTTTATTTGTATTGTGGTAAACTTGAAATTTTTAGACAATTATGTTAAAATAGATTTCGAGGTGAACGGGATGCCAACAACTTTAGCTACAATCAAAAAAGACTTAGAAGGTCGTATCGGCAGCGAAATCATGCTGGTTGCTCAGACTGGAAGAAAACGTCAAACAGAACGTCGCGGAATCTTAACAGAAACATACCCATCAGTATTTGTGGTGGATCTTGATCCAGATGAAAATTCGTTTGAACGTGTTTCATATAGTTACTCAGATATTTTGACTAAAACAGTCGAAATTGAATTTCTATCTGAAGCAGTCTAATAAGAAATTAAAAGGGCTTGGCGCATACGCAAGCTCTTTTTTAGTGGAGGAAATTAATGCAAATTAGAATGAAAAACTTTTCAGAACTAACAACGCTTGAATATCATCGCCTAATGGAAATTCGAGTAGCAGTATTTGTGGTTGAACAGGAATGTCCTTATCAAGAAGTTGATGCCATTGATTTGGATGCCATTCATCTGTGGTTTGCTGATGAAACAGGAAAGGTATTGGCATATGCTCGGATTTATCAAGAAGTCGAGAGTCTTCATTTTGGTCGGGTTTTAGTCGCAAAAGAAATGCGTGGCCAACGTCTAGGTGAGAGACTTATTACCGAAGTCATGACTTTTATTGAAAAAAATTATCCCTTACAACCGATTAAAATTAGTGCACAAGCGCACTTACAAGACTTTTACGGTGCATTTGGTTTTCAAGCCGTTTCAAATGAATATTTAGAAGACGGTATTCCACATCTAGACATGCAAAAAAAGCCAAACTATTAGAGCATAGTTTGGCTTTTTTTGATTATAAGATAGAGGCGTGCTAGACGTTATCCTCTTTTTTATCTTCATCAACAATTTCAACGTCAACTGGTAGACCAGATTGTAAACGTAATAAATCGCGAATTTCTGCTAAGTAATCTTCAGCAGTTACTTCTTCTTCCTCTTCTTCTTCAGGGGCTTTGTTGAAGCTTTGTAGTTTATTAATGCCTTTAACCACTGCGAATAAAACGAAACCAGTAATTAAGAATGTAATAATAGCTGTAATCACACTACCAAAATCAAAGACTACGCCCTTTCTTGGTGACCATACTAACGCGCCAATAGAATCGTCCATGCTTGTAGAGTTGGTAAATAAACTGATAACTAATGCAATTAATGGGGTAATTAAACCTTCAACGACTCGTGTAACTATTGCTGTAAACGCACTACCGATAACAACCCCGACTGCTAAATCAATAACATTACCAGTGACGATAAATTCTTTAAATTCTGTAAATAATTTTTTCATATGAATTCTCCTTTCTTTATTGATAAGTGTAGTATAACGGAATCGTAAGTAATTGAAAAACAATAAAGCTAGAATTCTGTTAATTTTCTGTAATCAGTCCCCTATGTTATAATCTTTAAGAATGACAAAGACAAAGGAGCAAAAAGATGGCGATCCAATTACAACCTGGTATTCAATTAACGGTAATTCCAACTGAAAAATATAAAACGATTCGAACGTTTATTCGCTTTTCAGCATCACATAGCAAAGATACAGCAGCGAAACGAACATTATTAACAAGTCTACTTGAAACAAATAGTTTACATTATCCAAATCAAACTGATTTAAGTGCTAAATTAGCTGAATTATATGGTGCTAGTTTTGGTTTAAATGTAGGAAAAAAAGGCAACCTACATCAAATAAATGTTGCGTTATCTTTAGTAAATGGTAAATACATTGGTAATGACCAGGTATTTACCGAGGGAATGGATTTCTTAAAAGACATCCTTTTTTATCCTAATATCAAAAAAGATGCCTTTGAGGAAGAGACATTTCGCTTGGAAAAAGAAAATTTAATTGCCTATTTGAAAAGCTTGTATGAAGACAAGCAAACAATGGCTTCACTACGTTTACAAGAACTATATTTTAATGAAAATGAAAACCAAAAAGTACCAAGCTTTGGTGACTTTAAGCATTTAGAAAATGTTACTGCGCAAGAGCTAGTGGCAACGTATCACGAGATGTTGCACAACGATCAAATTGATATTTTTGTGGTAGGCGACATCACGCAAGAACAGGTGCAGCAAGCTTTTACCAACTGGGAATTTCCTAAAACCGAGCGTCAACATCCAGATATTTATTATCATCAACCATTGCTTGCTACTGTAAATGAAGAAGTAGTTTATGAACCAGTCACGCAAGCTAAATTAAACATGGGCTTTCAGACTTCTGTTTATTATGGCGATCATCGTCGCTTTGCTTTAATGGTTTTTAATGGATTATTTGGTGGTTTCCCGCACTCGAAACTCTTTTTAAATGTCCGTGAAAAAGAAAGTTTAGCCTATTATGCGTCAAGTAGTGTTGATACCTTTCGCGGATTAGTCACTGTCCAAACAGGAATTGATGGAAAAAATCGGACCCGTGTCTTGGAATTGGTAAACGAACAATTGGCAAGTCTCTGTGCAGGTGAGTTCACTGAAGAAGAAATTGCCCAAACAAAAGCGATGTTACGCAATCAATTTTTATTGTCTTTAGATAGTCCGCAAGCATTAATCGAAACGGCTTATTTGAATCAGTGGTTACCAGACACGCAATTAACTGAAGAAGAATTTCTGACGGCCTTGATGGCAGTCACTAAAGAAGAAATCCAAGCTGTGGCACAAGACATCACTTTACAAGCAATTTTTGTTTTAGATGGAGAGGAATAACATGGAGAAAAAAGTTTACGAGCAACTCAATGAAGTACTTTATAAAGAGGTTTTACCTAATGGATTGAAAGTATATGTTTTGCCAAAACCAGGTTTTCACAAAACATATGGATTATTTAGTACGAATTATGGGTCCATCGATAATGAATTCGGGTATGTCGGTGACGAACCGCGACGTGTGCCTGATGGAATTGCCCATTTTTTAGAGCATAAATTATTTGAAAAAGAAGATGGGGATGTCTTCCAATTATTTGGAAAACAAGGTGCATCTTCGAATGCTTTTACGAGTTTCACTAAAACTAGTTATCTTTTTTCGGCAACGGATAACATTGAAGAAAACTTGTTGACGCTGATTGATTTTGTTCAAGATCCTTATTTTACAAAAGAAACAGTCGAAAAAGAAAAAGGGATTATCGGACAAGAAATTCAAATGTATGATGATGACCCAAGTTGGCGACAATTTTTTGGCATTCTTAAAAATCTGTATCCTAAACATCCGTTACACATTGATATTGCGGGAACGGTTGAAAGTATTGCTGACATTACCGCTGAAGATCTATATGCGTGTTATCATACGTTTTATCATCCAAGTAATATGACCTTATTTGTTGTTGGAAATATTGATCCAGAAGAGATGTTAACGTTGATTCGTGACAATCAAGCCGCAAAATCTTTTGCAGAAATTCGTGAAATCAAACGTTATTTCCCAGAAGAAACCGTAGCAGATATTGTTCCGTTTAGCACGGTGCAAATGCCGGTGAATCGTACAAAAGTAGTTGTAGGAATCAAAGGATTTCAAGAAAATTTACCAAAAGAAGAAGTGGAGTTATTGCGCTTTAGAACCTCGCTTAATTTATTGTTCCAATTGTTAATTGGGAATACAAGTAAGAATTATTTACGCTTGTACAATGACGGTGTGATTGACGATACATTTGGCTTTGAGTTTTCATTAGACCGCAGTTTTCATTTTGCTGACTTTTCTGGAGATTCCGACCATCCAGATGAATTTTCCGCAGCAATTGAAGCACTACTTTTGAACTTCGACCGAGATTCGGAAGTCAACGAAGAGAATTTGATTCTTTTGAAGAAAAAAATGCTTGGGAAATACTTCCAATCGTTAAACTCATTAGAATTTATCGCCAATCAGTTTACACAAGACTTGTTTGGCGATGTCACCTTATTTGATGTACCATCAGTGATTCAATCGATTCAATTAGAAGATGTTTTACATGCAGGTCATCAATTTATTAAAAAAGAAGCATTTAGTCGTTTTTATTTGTCACCATTAGAAAAATAAGTTTTAAAATTTGTTTGAGACTGCACAATTAGCTATCCTCAACGGGTTTTATTTATGGTATTCTAGGTTATATTGATTTTAAAGACTGGAGAAGATGGACGAGTGGGCAATGAACTAATTATTGGAGATCGTTTACGGCAAGCCCGAAGAAAAAAAAATATCAGCATCAATGAATTGCAAAAGCAGACCAAAATTCAAAGACGTTACTTAGAAGCAATTGAACGAGGTGCGTTTGATGTATTGCCGGGAGAGTATTATGTGCGCTCTTTTATTCGTGAATATGCAGCAGTAGTAGGCGAAGATGGGGACTATTTAGTAGCAGTATTTGATGGGAAAGATAGTTTTGAAAAAGAACCCCCTAAGCGCCCTGAACCTGAAAAAATAAGTGGTTCACGTAAAGCGCAACACGAAGAGACTGTACGACGTAGAAAGACACTAACTGAATATACGCCAATGGTTTTATTAGGTTTGGTAGCATTAACAATTATTACAATTGTTGGGTATATGACATGGCAAGATCGCCATGCAACACCGATTATTGGCAATCAAAGTCAACCATCTATCACTGTAGACCAATCTCTTGTTTCCAATACCGAAGCATCAACTCATGCTTCCAGTGAGCAGCAATCAAGCGAGTCAGAACCTGAAAAAAAGCTGTCAATCAAACGTGAAGAATCAACACAAACTGATGCAATATTTACCATTTCAGAAGCAAATGATCCTCTTGAGTTGACGTTTGTAGGGAAAACGGATCGTTGCTGGATAGGCGTTTTGGTAGATAATAATTACGTATTTCAACAAACATTACAACCAGAAGAAGAAGCGAACATAACTTTACCAGAAGGCGTGACACAAGCCATGGTTATCTTAGGCGAGAGTGCAAACATTGAAGTGAAAGCCGATGGAGAAGTTGTTGATTTTAGTGATTCAAGGTTTGAATTGTTACAAAAAAATCTTCATTTCACTATTTCTTATCAAGAGTAACTATGTCTTATAGCCAAAGCGAAAGAAAAGGGGAACGTAAGTGAATTTACCAAATAAGTTAACTGTTTTAAGAATTTTGATGATACCGATTTTTATTTTAATTTTAGCCATACCGTCGCTAGACTGGGGAACATTGTCTATAGGTTCCGTTAACCTATCAGTGACACATCTAGTGGCTACTATTATTTTTGCCATAGCAAGCTTTACGGATTGGCTAGATGGTTACATTGCGCGTGCGCAAGGCCTAGTGACCAACTTTGGAAAATTTGCTGATCCACTAGCAGATAAAATGTTAGTCATGACAGCTTTTATTATGCTAGTTGAATTAGGAAAAGCTCCAGCATGGGTAGTAGCAATTATTATTTGTCGTGAGTTAGCAGTTACTGGTTTACGTCTATTATTAGTCGAAGGTGGCGAAGTGATGGCGGCTGCTTGGCCTGGGAAAATCAAAACAGCGACACAAATGCTAGCGATTATTTTCTTGTTAATCGACAATGTACCATTTAATTTAATTGGAGTACCAGTAGACCAAATCCTGTTGTATATTTGCTTAATCTTCACGATTTATTCGGGTGTAGATTACTTTGCAAAAAATACAGCAGTATTTAAGGGCTCAATGTAAAAAGAAAGTCAGGCATCGTTAGGATGTTTGACTTTTTTTGATGCAAACGACTTTCTTTGAGAAAATTCTTTAATGATTTAAAATAAAAAAGGATAAATGACGTATATTAGAGTAGGAGCGTGACACATGAAGGCAGAAATTATTGCAGTAGGAACTGAATTGTTATTAGGGCAAGTAGTAAATACCAATGCCACTTTTCTATCAGAAGAGTTAGCAGGCTTAGGGATTGATGTGTATTATCATAGCGTTGTTGGAGATAATCCAGAACGTTTAGCATCGTTATTGGCGTTAGCGGATCAACGTAGTGAACTCATTGTTCTGTGTGGAGGCTTAGGTCCAACTGAGGACGATTTAACGAAACAGGTCACAGCAGCCCATGTAGGTCAAGAATTAATACGTGATGAATTAGGCTATCAAAAGCTGCTTTCTTTTTTTGAGAAGCGTCAACGTCCCATGACCGAAAATAATTTATTGCAAACGTTAATTTTTAAAGACGGTATTTCCTTACAAAATAGCACTGGTTTAGCCGTAGGTATCTTTTATACTTCTGATAAGGGAAATCATTACTTATTACTTCCTGGGCCGCCAAACGAGCTAAAACCGATGTTTTATAATGAAGTAGTTCCATTACTCAAAGAAAAATTCCAAAAGAAAGATCAATTGATTTCTCGTGTATTGCGTTTTTATGGTATAGGTGAATCACAGTTAGTGACTGATTTAGCTGATTTAATTCAAGGGCAAACAAATCCAACGATTGCTCCTTATGCAAAACCAAATGAAGTAACGTTGCGTTTAACAGTCAAAACGACAGATGAAGCTCAGGGATTGGCACAACTTGATGACTTAGAAAAAATTATTCAAGAACGTGTGGGTGAATTTTTCTATGGTTACGGAGAAGAAAATTCGTTAGCAAATGTTGTCGTTGAATTATTGAAAAAAAATCAACAGACATTGACTGCTGCAGAAAGTTTAACCGCTGGAGCTTTTCAAGCAGCGTTGGGTGATATTTCCGGTGTTTCTGAAGTTTTTCCTGGCGGGTTTGTTACGTATTCAGCGGAAACGAAAGCTAATTTTTTAGGAATTGAGAAAGAATTTTTAGAACAAGTGGGAACTGTTAGTCAAGAATGTGTTGAACAAATGGCAATTAATGCTCGGAAATTAGCGCAAACCGATTATGCAGTTGCCTTTAGTGGGGTAGCAGGACCCAATGAATTAGAAGGACAGCCAGCTGGCACGGTTTGGATTGCCTTAGCTAACGAACAAGGAGTCCATAGTCAAAACTATCATTTTACAAGAGATCGTAGTTATATTCGACACAGCGCAGTGATGACTGGCTTGGATTTAATACGGCGAGCATTATTGAATCGATAGGCGAATGTTTGTTCGCATAATTCTTGCTTTTTGTTAGAAGACAAGGTATTATAGATACATGAAGAAAAACCATGTAATTGACATGATTTGAATATAAGGAGGATTATCCGAGTGGCAGATGATCGTAAAGCAGCCTTAGATGCTGCATTAAAAAGAATTGAAAAGAACTTCGGTAAAGGCGCAGTAATGAAACTTGGTGAAAAAGCAGACCAACGTATTTCAACAATCCCAAGTGGTTCATTAGCATTGGATGTCGCTTTAGGTGTAGGTGGTTTTCCACGAGGACGTATTGTAGAAGTTTACGGTCCAGAAAGTTCTGGTAAAACAACGGTTGCTTTACATGCTGTTGCAGAAGTTCAAAAACAAGGCGGTACCGCGGCGTTTATTGATGCGGAACACGCGCTAGATCCTCAATATGCTGAAAAATTAGGCGTGAACATTGATGAATTGTTACTTTCACAACCAGATACAGGTGAACAAGGGTTAGAAATTGCCGATGCGTTAGTTTCCAGTGGCGCGGTAGATATTGTCGTAATTGACTCCGTAGCAGCTTTAGTACCACGTGCCGAAATTGACGGCGAAATGGGTGACGCTCACGTTGGGTTGCAAGCACGTTTAATGTCTCAAGCGTTACGTAAATTGTCAGGTACTATCAACAAAACGAAAACAATTGCGTTATTCATTAACCAAATTCGTGAAAAAGTCGGTGTTATGTTTGGTAACCCAGAAACAACACCTGGTGGACGTGCATTGAAATTTTATGCGACTGTTCGTTTAGAAGTGCGTCGTGCCGAACAATTAAAATCAGGTACGGATATTATTGGGAACCGTACTAAAATTAAAGTTGTCAAAAATAAAGTAGCACCACCATTTAAAGTAGCTGAAGTAGATATTATGTATGGAGAAGGAATTTCTCAAGTTGGTGAGCTATTAGATATGGCAGCAGAAAAAGACATCATTGATAAAAGTGGTGCATGGTATTCATATAAAGGTGACAGAATTGGACAAGGTCGTGAAAATGTCAAAAATTATATGAAAGATCATCCAGAAATGGTTACTGAAGTATCCGCACGCGTCCGTGATGCGTATGGTATTGGAACAGGTGAAACATTAGAGGAAGAAGGACAGGAAGAACTTCCTTTAGGAAAATAAGCAAATAAGATTGCGGTAAGAACTTGTTTAGTTTTCTTACCGTAATTTTTTATATAAAAAAAGCGAAATTAAAACAATGGTAGCGCATGCGTTTTCGAGGCACCTCGTCTTTTTTAAGTTGACACTCTTCCTTACAAACATTAGAATAAAATTGTGTGTATAGCACACATATGCAAGTAGGCATATTGATAATTTTATTCTAATGTTTGTTTATCAAAAAACTACAAATTGAAAATAAGAAAGATAGTATGGAGGTGATTCATCAATGGGACTTAACATTCTCCTCGCTATCATCGGATTAATTGTCGGTCTATTCGCTGGTATTTTTGTCACAAATTCTCGCCATGAAAAAGCTGTGAACGGCGCGAAAAATACTGCAGCTAGTATTTTAAATACTGCCAAAAAAGAAGCAGAGACTTTACGAAAAGAAGCGTTGTTAGAAGCTAAGGAAGAAACTCAAAAGTACCGATCAGAAATTGAAAGTGAGTTGAAAGAAAGTAGACTTGAGTTAAAATCACAAGAAAATCGCTTACTACAAAGAGAACAATTACTTGATCGCAAAGATGATTCTTTGGAAAAACGTGAACATTCGTTGGCTAATAAGGAACATAAAGTCAGTGAAAAACAACAATTAATAGACGAGCGAGAAAAAGAAGTTGAAAAACTAATTGGCGAACAACAAGCAGAATTAGAACGAATTGCTGCATTGTCTAGAGAAGATGCAAAAGAAATCATTATGAAATCAACCGAAGCAGAGTTGAATCATGAATTAACGGTTATGGTAAAAGAATCTGAACAACGTGCAAAAGAAGAAGCAGATCGCAAAGCGAAAAACTTACTTTCATTAGCTATTCAACGTTGCGCAGCAGATCAAGTATCTGAAACAACTGTCTCTGTTGTGACTTTACCAAATGATGAAATGAAAGGTCGTATCATCGGTCGCGAAGGAAGAAACATTCGCACATTAGAAACACTTACAGGCATCGATTTAATTATTGATGACACACCAGAAGCAGTAGTGTTATCTGGTTTTGATCCAATCCGACGTGAAATTGCGCGGATGACTTTAGAGAAATTGATTCAAGATGGACGGATTCACCCTGCAAGAATCGAAGAAATGGTTGAAAAATCACGGAAAGAAATGGATGAACGCATTCGCGAATATGGTGAACAAGCAGCCTTTGAAGTTGGTGCGCATACTTTACATCCAGATTTAATCAAGATTTTAGGACGTTTACGCTTTAGAACAAGTTATGGTCAAAACGTCTTGAATCACTCAATTGAAGTTGCGAAGTTAACAGGTGTTCTTGCAGCAGAGTTGGGTGAAGATATTCAGTTAGCAAAACGTGCAGGTCTCTTACATGATATCGGAAAAGCACTAGATCATGAAATTGAAGGTTCTCACGTACAAATTGGTGCAGAACTAGCTGCGAAATACAAAGAAAATCCAGTGGTAATCAATGCCATCGCTTCTCACCACGGAGATACAGAAGCAACATCTGTCATTTCTGTTTTGGTAGCAGCGGCGGATGCATTATCTGCGGCTCGTCCGGGAGCGCGTAGTGAATCACTTGAAAACTATATTCGTCGTTTAGAAAACTTAGAAAATATTTCTAACAGCTTTGCCGGAGTTGATTACAGTTTCGCTGTTCAAGCCGGTCGTGAAGTGCGTGTAATGGTTAAACCAGAAGAAATCTCAGATATGGATGCTGTTCGTTTAGTACGAGACATTCGTAAGAAAATTGAAGATGAACTGGATTATCCAGGAAATATTAAAGTAATTGTTATTCGTGAAACACGTGCAACAGATTACGCTAAATAGTCAAAAAGGCATCCTCTTAAAAGAGGGTGTCTTTTTTCATGTTATACTACAAGAAGAGGTGATTTTATGCGTAAAAACGACCAACAATTCATTAAAACTCATCCGTATCTCCATCTTATTTTGGTGATGATTATGGCTAGTCTTATTGGCATAACGATTGAATATGTCATCAATCAAGATTTTATTGGTTCGGGTTTTTTTACAAGTCTCATTTTATTACTGATTGAAATGTTGCGAATACGAAAAAAACGAAAAAAAGAGACACATCACAAACTAGATAAACAGAAGTAGGAGCGTGGCTTTGTTTTTAAGACTTGCCATGCTTTTTCAGTGTAATAGGCAGGAGGTATCACATGAAAAGTAAAATCGGCTTAATCTTAACCTGGGGAATGATAATTAGTGGGGCGTTAGGTTTTATTGTATTTGGTAATAAAGAAGGTCGCTTCAAATACTATCAAGATGGATTAAGTATAACCATTCAAAATCAAACCAACCAACCGTTGCAGATTAATGTCTTACAATCAGAAGCGGAACAAATTTTGTTTTCAATGAACGTAGCACCGCACACTATTCACAGTGTAACCAACCAAAATATTTTGCCTAATGATCAAGATATGTCTGTGATTATAGATTATAAATTCTCTGGAGAAACGCATCGTTTACAAGGTTTTCCCTATATTGATTCAATGGAAACGAAATATGTGTTGGAATTAGAATTTAACGAAAAGGGAGAGGTTTTTTCTTCCGGATTAGGAGATGGGCGTGTCATTTTAAGAGGTAACGTATTGGAATAAATGATGAAGACTTATTTCAAATAAAAATCGCTTTCCCATGTAATAAAACATAACATTAAAAGTTATAATTTTCAGATTATTTTCACTTTTTTTACAAAAACACTAGATTTACTAAAAAAGTGATGTTATGATTTCTAACATAAAAGGAGGCGGTACTATGGATACAGGAAATATTGCATTTATTTTGCTATGTGCGGCACTAGTTTTTCTTATGACGCCAGCATTAGCATTCTTCTACGGAGGATTAGAACGAAGAAAAAATATTTTAAACACGATGATGATGGTCATCGCAACAATCGGATTAGCATCCGTCTTATGGATTATTATTGGTTATTCACTATCATTTAGTGGAGAGAACTCATTTGTTGGAAATTTTGATAAAATGTTCTTTAATGGCGTCACAGCTGAAGATGCAGGTGGGATTCCCGAATCATTATTTGCAGCATTTCAAATGATGTTTTCAATTATTGCCGCAGCGATTATTACAGGTTCAGTTGTCGGTCGTATGCGCTTTTCAGCAATTTTTACTTTTATTGCTTTTTGGTTGATTTTAATTTACTATCCAATGGCTCATATGGTATGGGGCGGCGGATTTTTACATGAAATTGGTTCAATTGACTTTGCGGGTGGAAATGTCGTGCATATCAGTTCAGGGTTTGCTGGGTTGATATTAGCGCTTGTCGTTGGCAAACGTCGTGAGTTTCATCAAACGGAATACCGTCCACACAATATTCCATTTATCGTATTAGGCGCTGGTTTGTTATGGTTTGGCTGGTTTGGTTTTAATGCCGGTTCAGCTCTAGCTGCAGATGGTTTGGCAGTTCATGCGTTATTAACAACTAACACGGCTGCTGCAAGTGCGATGCTATCATGGATATTAGTTGAAAAATTAACGATTGGTAAACCAACAATTGTTGGAGCATGTACAGGTGCGATTGTTGGTCTCGTTGCAATTACACCGGGTGCTGGTTTTGTTTCTCTATGGTCTTCATTTATCATTGGTGCCATTACTAGTCCGATTTGTTATTATTTCATTTCAAAATTAAAACATCGCTTAGGTTTAGATGACTCTTTAGATGCATTCGGCTGTCACGGTGTTGGTGGTATCATTGGAGGAATTTTAACAGGAATCTTCGCTGATCCAGCAGTAGGTGGTTATAGTGGTTTAATTTATGGAGAAACGTCTTTATTTATCTCACAAATCTTAAGTATTGTGTTTACGCTCGTTTATGTAGGAATTATCAGTTACATCATTATCTTTGTTATTAAGTTAGTGATGCCAATCCGTGTAACTGAACAAGAAGAAGCATTAGGTATGGATAAAACAGAACACGATGAGACAGCCTACCCAACATTTATGGGCTTAGATTCTTAGGAGGAGTGCGCGTATGAAAAAAATTGAAGCGATTATTCGTCAAGAGAAATTAGAAGAATTAAAACTTGCTTTAGATAAAGATTTTCAAATTAGCGGGATGACAGTCACTCAAGTTTTAGGTCACGGAAATCAAAAAGGTGTGGCAGAATTTGTTCGTGGACAAAAAGTGATTCCAACATTATTGCCTAAAATTGCGATTTGGTTAATAGTGGAAGATACGCAAGTAGAAGCAATTACTGATGAAATCATTGCGATTTGTCACACTGGTGAAGTGGGCGATGGAAAAATCTTCATCTATAATGTGGAAGAAGTTATTCGTATTCGTACCAAAGAACGTGGAGAAAACGCAATTTAATGACAAAACAAGCAGCGTGTATTTAGTAGAATATGCGCTGTTTTTTGTTGAATTGAATCTCAAAAGGTCTTGTGAAAACGCTTTTGTTATAGTACAATATTTATTGTGTTATAACAAAAGTTCAAGGAGGTTCTTACTATGGTTGAAAAATATTTAAATTATGTTGGTGAATTGATGACGGATGTGGATTATGTGGCATCGGGGTATCCGAAAGATTTTTTAGAAGTCAAAGTAGAGCAAGCTTTGCCATTTCGTTTTTATTGCAGTATGCAAGCAAATGATTGGGAAGAAGTGACTTCTGAACAACGAAACCAATTAATTAAACAATTAAAAGATAAAAAATCGATTTATTCAAAAAGTGACCATCGTTATTACATGTTAGATTTCTATTTAGCAAGTTTAGGTGGGTTATAAACAAAAAAGTTCTAACGTTCAATTTGAACGTTAGAACTCAGACTGTAGACAAATAGAATGTATAATCCTAAAAAATAGTGATTATACATTTTATTTTTGTTTTTACTCAAAAATAGCGAAAAAGGCTTTCTGCCTTTATCTAACCATGTTGCTAATTTAAAAAAAATAGATTGAAAATCTCTGAATAAGATAATTCTCAATCTATTTGTCTATAGTCTTTTATTTCCTTTTCGTCAGACTTTATACAACTATACGAAAAAAATGTCCGATTAATCATCTTATAATCATTGATTTATCAAGGCTTACTAATTTTTTGATCTATGCTACACTTCAGTAAAATAGAATAACAAAGGAGTGATTTTTATGCGAAAATATTGCGCAGAATTTATTGGCACGTTCGTTCTGGTCTTTTTAGGAACAGGTTCGGTGGCGATAACCAACGTTAGAATAGTTTCAAGCATGCAGATGTCACCCCCTAACCTATAGAAGCGTTAGTAGGCTAAATGCCAAAGTTGATTATATCATGGATTTATATGTTTATAATGGAGTATTCTTCAATAGATATGTGAACTACTCACCCCTTAGCTAAACCTATTGGTTCTTAATGCTTGAAGTGGTGAGTAGTTCACATCTTTCATTTCCAATCCTTAACAAATGCAATCCAATACAAAAAAATACTCACAAGTATTCCTACCCCAAATAAAAGATGAGATCCACTAATTTTAGTTATATAAAAAATAAGATAAGCTATTCCAGCTGTTATACCACTAAAAAGAAATTGTTTTTTCCATTTTTTACTTACCATAACTCAATCCATCCATTATTTCTAATCTTATCTCTTCTATCTACCCATTTCGCAAAGGCTGTACCCGGATCCCAAGCGGCCATAACGAATTCCCAAACAACGCCATAATATCCAGCAACAATTCCCAATCCCACTCTAGTAAGTCGCGCCTTTACTCTACTTTTGAACGTATTTCTCACCCAATTTACTCCATACTTTCTTATTGCTCCCATAAGGCTACCACCTATGCCACCAATGACAAAATTAATTGCGAGATTAGTAGCTACGCTTAACACCCAAACAGACAACCATCCACGTGAAGCCGCAAAAACATCCTCTCCACTAATTGGGTCAAAAATACTGGAATGATTTTCATCAATTCGATCAATCATCTCTTCACTAGTTGCTTCTATATCTTTATAAAGATTGCTTTCTGAATTAAAAAAATCCATCAAGACGGATTTGACATCGTGAGCATCTTCTTGTGTAGGGAAAGCAGTGTCATCAACTACTACCTCAATTAAATTTTCAAATGTTTCAATTTGTTCATTGTTCAGGACTTGAATATCTAGCTCTGTGTTTTCATCAAACACTTCTGCTATTTCCTCACGCACCGCTACTAACTCTGGGTTATTTGTTTCCGTTTCTGAAATCATAGAAACTAACTCTTCATCAGTCATTTTAGAAGTATCTGAGAGAATTCCCTCTTCCACGTTTGCTAGAGCATCCGCCAAAACCTTTTCTCCTACATTACTACTTGAAAAAATAGGAAAGCATATCTGGGCAACCAACACGATAATAAGTATAACTTGAACAACTTTTCTCTTTTTCATATTTTAACCTCCTCGTAAAATAATTTTTGTCTAATACTTTTTAATCAAAATGTTTCTGAACCGTAAAATTTAAGGATCCAACGGAAATTTGCTATCACCTCCTGTAGCATTGTCTACCTTCATAACTAAAGCTGCATCTTCAGAAGTTAACGTGTATTCTTCAACATTTTCTGCATCATCTAAATCATTAAGAGTATCTTCCAACGAGACATCTTCATATTTATTTTCTAAAAACCTCAATGCAGCTTCACTTCTTGCTATTTCTTCTTGATACATAATTAATTCTTCAGCAGAATAAAAAGTTTGTTGTCCTTCTGGAAATTCTTCTACTAATTCTCTTTCTTCCTCGATTTCATTAGCTAATACGATAGTTTGAAACGATGGAGAAATTACTCCTAATAAACATTATTGTTGCAACCACACTTACCCAAAACTTCTTTTTCATTTCCTTATATTTAATATGGCTTAATTATATATTTAATTTTTTATAAAAAACCACTTTTGTTCTAAACGTCGTAAATTCATGCTTGAACGTCATATTTTTTATAAATTACTGATTTCAGTATCGATTAGCCTAGCAATCTCCAACTCATAAACGTCCATTATCTTGGAACAATCGTCACTCTTGGAAATATAAATGATAGCCAAGTAGCGATTGCTCGTTACTTGTTATCTAATCGATTACGCCCTGTATTACCATATACAAGACCTCGAGGAGATAAACCACTCTTTCGAAAAAATGACTTTGTTTATGATGAATTTTTTGATTGTTATTTATGCCCAGAAAATCAAGTGTTGTCCTTTTCAACGATTTCACGTGACGGCTACCGAGAATACAAATCAAAACCCTCTATTTGTAAACACTGTCCGTTATTAGAAAAATGTACACGGAGTCAAAAACATCAAAAAATCATTACTCGTCATATCTGGCAAGATTCGTTGGATCAGGCAGAGGAATTACGCTATACAGAAACCAATAAACACTTATATAAGCGACGCAAAGAAACAATTGAACGAGTCTTTGCCGATGCGAAAGAAAAGCATGGTTTGCGGTGGACAAAATACCGATCCTTGGAAAAAGTTGCCGTACACACGATGCTTACGTTTGCTGCCATGAACCTGAAAAAATTGGCGACGTGGTTAGTAAAAGGGTAAGAGATCTTTATTTTTTTTTTTGACAATTTTAAAAAAATAGACTGAAAATCTCTAAATGAGAGATTCTCAATCTATTTGTTTACAGTCTCAGAGAACTTTTTTATACTTTTCGGCGTCGCGCAAAATCTACAAAGCGGAATTTGTCTAAACGATGAATCGATTCGGTATACTCAAAACAACGAGTATCTTCTAAATACACTAAACTACGGACAGTAACAACGTGTTGATCTTCTGGATGTAGATTCATCAAATCACGTAATTCTTTATTGACAGGGTCCACTGTAATTTCTTTTTGTGCGTAGGCAATCTCTAAGCCTAAATCATTTTCAAAGTAATCATAAATTGATTTTTCCGCTTTGTTTTCAGGTAGCTCAGGGATGATATCAGCAATCAAATAGTCTTTGTCTAAAATCACGACCTCGCCATCAATTCGACGTTGACGAATGAGGCGCCATGCTTCAGCTGCGACAGGCCAATCGGTAATCTCGTGTAACGAAGGAGAGACCGCAATTTTGCGAATCTCTACCACACTGGTTTCACTAGGAATTTGCTGAGCTGTTTGTAATTCTTTAAAACTGGTTAGTCCAGAAATTGGAAAATCAAAACGATTTAAGTCTAAGACAATCGAACCTTTGCCTTGTTTTTTTTGGATATAACCAGCATCACGTAATAAATTTAGGGCTTTACGAACAGTTTCTCTAGAAACACTATACATTTTAATCAGTTGGTTTTCACTTGGTAACAGTGTATGGGGCGGATATTCTTTGGCTAATATTTTTTGTTCTAAATCTAGAAAAATTTCTTTGAATTTATTCATCACTCACCCTCCTCCAATCCATTATAGCGACAGGGAGTTAGGAAAGCAAACCACTATTTTTGTAATAATTCAGCAACAGAAACATCTGTTAATTTATTGACAATTAAATCAGCACCGTGTAATTCTTCACCAGAATATACACCCACCGCATACATGCCAGCTGCTTTGATGCCATCTAAACCAGCTTGAGCATCTTCAAAGCCAACTGCTTCAGCTGGGGTAATCTTGATAGCTTCTGCTGCACGGATAAAGATTTCTGGGTCAGGCTTTCCTTTTGTTAATGTGGCAGGGTCAACAATTGCATCGAATGCCTCTTGAACGCCTAATTTTTCTAAGATAAATGGCGCATTTTTAGAAGCTGAAGCAATGGCACATGGTACGTTTTGAGCTTTTGCTTCATTTAAAAATTCTTGGACTCCTGGCAATAAATCGTCTGGCGTTAAGTCTTGTAACAATTCAACATAGTGTGTATTTTTCTTTTCTGCTAAGGCTTCTTTTTCTTCTGTTGTGTAAGCATCCGCTTTGTTTCCATAAGCTAAAATACGTTCCAATGAATCCATACGACTAATGCCTTTTAATTGTTCATTGAATTTTAAATCAATTTCAATGCCGATTTCATCAGCTAAATCTTTCCATGCTAAGTAATGGAATTTGGCTGTGTCAGTAATGACACCATCTAAATCAAATACAAATCCTTTTTTCATCTTATAATATGCTCCTTAGTAGTTGATAGTTGCTTGTTTATTGGCTGTTAATTCAATTGGTTGACCGTTCACTTCAATTGTTGTTGCTTGGTCTGCAGTAACTTGTAAAGCTGTTTTTGTAGCTGTGACGTGTAAATGAATGCCACGAATAGTTAAGTTGAATGTAATAGCATTCCAGGCTGCTGGTAAATTTGGCTCAAAGCTAATCATAGCTTTGCGAATATCTAATCCAGCAAAGGTTGTTAATGGAATAAATAAGGTTGCTGCCATTACACCCGCGTGAATTCCTTCAGCAGTAGTACCGCCTTGAATATCACGATAGTCTGAGTATAGAGCTTCTTGATAAAGTTTCCAAGCTAAATCTTGGTCATCCACCATTGCGGCTAATTGAGCATGAACGACACGAGAAAGAGTAGAACCATGAGACGTACGTTCTAAGTAATAATTTAAGTTACGTTCTACGTAGTCATTAGGCAATTGATAGTTCAAATCTTCTAAAATTAAGCGCACTTGTTCTTTGGAGAAATTATAGAAAATCATTAAGCTGTCCGCTTGTTTAGCAACTTTATATGCGTCTGCTGATTCGCCTTCTGCATTTAAGATGCGATCCATACGGTAAATATTGCCATATTTTTCTTTATAGTGATCCCAATCTAAATCTTTTAAGTCAAAATACCCTTCGAATTGAGCGATAATCCCGTCTTCGTTAATTTCTAAACCTAATTGATGTTTCATGGCAGCCATTTTTTCTATTTGTTGTTGTGTAATCCCTGCTTTGGCTTGAATGGATTGGACAATTTCTGATGAGAGTTGTTCGTTAAGACGTTCAATTTCTTCAAATAACCACACGACCATCATATTTGTATAGGCATTGTTTTTCAAACCGCCTTTTTCAGCATTTGGATAGCTTTCATGAAACTCATCTGGTCCCATCACACGGTCGATAAAGTAACGTTGTGTTGTTTCATCGAAAGTTGCGGCACTTTGCCAGAACTGTGCGATTTCCAACATTAGCTCTAAACCATATTTTTCCATAAATGCAACATCATTCGTATTGTGCCAGTACTGCCATACGTTGTAAGCAATCGCTAAGGAAACATGACGTTGCAAGCGACTATGATCTTCTTTCCACTCACCACTGATTGGATTTAAGTGTAGCTCTTGCGATTGTTCTGTTCCATCTAAACCAGATTGCCAAGGGAACATAGCACCTTCATATCCGGCTTTTTTCGCATCTTTTTTCGCCATTTCCAAACGGCGGTAACGATAGAGCAATAATTCTTTGGCTGTTTCAGGAAAATGAATAATATAAAACGGTAAAATAAATAATTCATCCCAGAAAATATGTCCACGATAGGCTTCTCCATGAAGTCCACGAGCTGTCACACTGGCATCTAAATTCTTATTGCCATTTGGTGAAGCTGAAGCTAATAAATGGAACGTGTGTAAGTTTAACATTTTTTGTGACATTAGATCGCCGTCAATTTCAATGCCAGCGGTCGCCCACAAAGCTTTCCAAGCTGCAGCTGATGCTTGATAACTTTCTTCAAAAGTAGGAAAATCAGCAGAAAAATCGATCGTTGGGATGTCTTCATGTTCGCGATATTGGTCGACAAGAACGGTTTTTTCAAAGGTATAAGCCGTTCCTTCTTGTGCTTGAAGGGTTAATGTTTGACTAATTTTGGTATCCGTTTCTTCGGTTGTTAATTCGGCTAACGTTTCGTCATAATATAATTTAGCTTGTTGGGCAATTGTGATATTTGATGTGTTTGTTTTGGCTGTTAATGCCACATAATTGTGATTTGTTTGTCGCTTGGTTACTTCTAAATGTTCACGTGACAAGCTACGGTAGCGGGCAACATTATAGTTATAAACGGCACCATCTGCTTCTGATACCACTGTAATATCTCCAGAAAAATTCAACGGTGTAAAGGTATAAGAAAGGTTAAATTGGTGCACATTTGCCATGCTGGCAATTTTTTTCGTATGAATGGCTAATTCTTTCCCATCCGTCAATTGAACCGTAGTCCAAGATTCAAATAAACCAGTTTTTAAATCTAAGCGACGTTTCATTGAAAGTACTTGGTTATTAGCAATGTCTACCCGTTCATCATTTACGATTAGAAAGATTTTTTGTAGATTGGGTGCATTAACGAAATCTTCATTGTAAATGGTACGATCAGCGACTTGCGAAGCAGCAGTGTTGTATAAGCTTGCTAAATAAAGTGCTGGATAGTTTTCATCCGCAATTTCCATTTCTGGTGTGGTTCCACGTAAACCTAAAAAACCATTGCCGACTGTTAATAATGATTCAACAGAATATTCATCTTTTCCTGGTATATAGCCGTGATAAACAACCTCCCATGGAATATTTGTGGCATTGTCAATTGCTCCTACAACAAATGGACGGTTGGTTTTTTCAGTTAAATATTGAGCTAATTCAACGATTTGTCCATCGATTTTAACGATTTCTTCTTTGTTAATTGAACCTTGAGTGACCTCATGTTTGCTGATTATTTCAGTTAATTGCTTGATACGGTCTGTAATATCTCCCTCTAAGCCAATTGTTGTGTCATTTGCTAAAGTAACCGTCCATTTTGTAGCTTGTACATCTATTTTCATTTTATTTCCCCTTTCTACTTGTCTATACATGCAACCAAAGTATAACGGAAAATGAAAGCTTTTACAACGAGTTTATTTGTTTTTTATTTATAAAAATGGGAAAAAGGTTTAAAAATCTAAATTTTATGAATGGAAAAATTGTTTATTAAAGTTGATATATCAATGTTTTTAACGAGTTTAATAAATTTTTTTTGTGAAAAGATAATAAAACGCTTGCATTATAAAGAGTCACAAGTTATGATTAATTTGTAAATACACATGTATATACAAATTAAGTGTTAGGAGGATGCAACAATGGGAAAATATCAAGCTGATGCCGAGAAATTGCTTGAATTTGTTGGAGGAAAAGAAAACATTGCAGCAGTAACACACTGTGCAACACGGATGCGTTTTGTTTTAAATGATCCAGCAAAAGCGAATGAAAAAGCAATCGAGGAGATACCAAGTGTTAAGGGTATGTTTACGAATGCTGGACAATTCCAAGTAATCATTGGAAACGATGTCTCAACATTTTACAATGATTTTTCAGCAATTTCAGGAATTGAAGGCGTTTCAAAAGAACAAGGAAAGGCTTTGGCAAAACAAAATCAAAATCCGTTACAACGAGCGATTGCTGTTTTAGCCGAAATTTTTACACCATTATTACCAGCTATTATTGTCGGAGGTTTGATTTTAGGTTTTCGTAATTTATTAGAAGGTGTACAAATTGCAGCACTTGGTCAAAAAATTGTTGACGGTGTAGCCGCAACCAATGTGGACGGTACACCTATTTATCAGACAATTGTTGATGTCTCACAATTTTGGTCAGGCGTAAATAGTTTCTTATGGTTACCAGGGGAAGCCATTTTCCACTTCTTACCAGTAGGAATTACCTGGAGTATTACTCGTAAAATGGGAACTACTCAAATTCTAGGGATTGTCCTAGGGATTACGTTAGTCTCACCACAATTGCTAAATGCTTACGCTGTGAATAGTACAGCGGCAGCAGATATTCCATTCTGGGACTTTGGTTTTGCTCATGTCAATATGATTGGATACCAAGCGCAAGTTATTCCAGCGATGCTAGCCGGATTTACTCTGGTTTATTTGGAGAAATTCTTTAGACCGAGAATTCCTGAAGCTATTTCAATGATTTTTGTCCCACTCTTCTCCTTATTGCCAGCCATTTTCTTCGCTCATACTATTTTAGGTCCGATTGGATGGAAGATTGGTACAGGAATTTCTTATGTCGTAAACGCTGGATTAGAATCACCGATTTCATGGTTGTTTAGTGCTATCTTTGGAGCAGTTTATGCACCATTAGTTATTACTGGATTGCACCATACAACGCTTGCGATTGACGCACAATTAATTGCTGATTTTGGTACAACGAACTTGTGGCCAATGATTGCTTTATCAAATATCGCACAAGGTGCAGCAGTATTTGCGGTATTGTTCTTGCACCGTACAGATACAAAAGAAAAAGAAATTTCATTACCATCAGGGATTTCTTCATGGTTAGGCGTTACTGAGCCTGCGATGTTCGGGATTAACTTAAAATATGTGTATCCTTTTGTCGCAGCGATGATTGGTTCAGGTATTGCTGGAATGTTCAGTAATATCATGGGCGTTCGTGCCAATGCAATTGGGGTTGGTGGTTTACCAGGTATCTTAGCTATTAACGGAAATATCGGTGGTGGTTGGTTCGCCTTTACGATTGCGATGGCTATTGCGATTGTCGTGCCATTTATCTTAACGATTGTATTCCGTCAACGTGGATGGTTCAACAAAATCGATCGTGTTGGTGAACAAGCTGTTGCAGCAGGTGACGCAGTAGACGTACCGGTTGCAGTAGAAGCAACACCAGAAACAACTGCATCAAATGAAGTGGTAACAGAAGAATTATTTGCTACAGTTAATGGAACAGTAATCGGAATTAGCGAAGTGAATGATCCTGTATTTGCTCAAAAAATGATGGGCGATGGCTTTGCAATCCAACCAACCGATATACATGTCTTTTCTCCAGTTACTGGAACAATTACGAGTGTTTTTGATACGCAACATGCAATTGGAATTTTAACCCCAGCAGGTGCGGAAGTACTTGTACACATGGGCTTGGATACAGTTGAATTAAAAGGTGCACCATTTACTGTTAAGGTCAAAGCCGGTGACAATGTTACGTCTGAAACTGAATTAGCGGA
The DNA here is from genome assembly GCF_017426705.2 of Enterococcus sp. DIV2402. Taxonomy (NCBI): domain Bacteria; kingdom Bacillati; phylum Bacillota; class Bacilli; order Lactobacillales; family Enterococcaceae; genus Enterococcus; species Candidatus Enterococcus lowellii. The sequence continues at coordinate 483,720 of NZ_CP147251.1, forward strand.
AATGGATTTGGAAGCAGTAATAGCTGCTGGAAAAGCAACCGATATTGTAACCGTCATTACGAATGCAGATCGTGTTGCTGGTCTAACTGTAACGTTAGGTGAAGCTACTGCTAAAACACCGATTGGTAGAGCCGAAATTTTAAGCTAAACAAAATTTCATAACAATAACAAATATGCTAGAAAATCTTTAACTCAAAGATTTTCTAGCATATTTTGTTGTTACAAGAAGGATAGAAAACAAATGCATTTTATTTGGTTAATAAATTTTAACAATATCTAGGGGCCAACATGGTAAATTTTTATTTATTGAATAATCTCGTTCAAGATTAAAATCTATTTTTTTTATCTTGTCTTGTCACTGACGTCTATGCTATGGTTTGAGTAATAACTTTAAGGAGGCGCTTATGGTTCAATTAGTTGCAGTTGACATGGATGGGACATTTTTAACGGCCGATAAGACGTATGACCGAGGACGTTTTGAAAAAATTTTAGCCGAACTAAAGCAACGCCAGATTAAATTTGTGGTTGCTAGTGGGAATCAGTACGCACAATTGACTTCTTTTTTTCCAGAGAGTCAAGAATTGACCTTTGTGGCAGAAAATGGTGTGTTGATTTACGACCAAAATGAGTTGATTCGCGAAAGTCATTTTGAAAAAGAAACACTGATCTCGATGATTCATTTTTTACGAGAAAATTATCCCGAAGTCAATATGGTATTAAATAGTATTCAAAGTGCGTATATGGAACGCCATCTGCCCGCAGAATTTCAGCAATTTGTGGCATTTTATTGTCATGCGTTAGAGAAAGTTGATGATTTATTAGCGTTAGATTTTGAAAAAGAAAAATACGTAAAATTTGCCTTAGGAGTGCCAACTGCACAAACAGAAGAAATTGCACGAGCGATTTCGGCGGCATTTCCAGACAAAGCACAGGCTGTTTCCAGTGGTCATGGGAGCGTCGATATTATTTTGCCCCATTATCATAAGGCGAATGGCTTAAAATTTTTAGCTGACTATTGGCAAATCGACCCACAAGATATGATGGCATTTGGCGATGGCCATAATGATTTAGAAATGTTGGCGTATGTAGGACACAGTTATGCGATGGCCAATGGGGCTCCAGCAGTTTTACAAACGGCTAAATTTATCGCACCTTCGAATAATGAAAGTGGCGTTTTACAGGTGCTTGAAGACTTTTTATCACAATAGGAGAAGTAGATGATTGAAAATCAAACGTTAACGATTGATCAACTAGAAGCCGGCGAGACATACCGAAATTGTCGTTTGCTACCATCTGGAAAGGGTATCTCATTTTCTGATATAGTATTTGATTGCTGTGAGTTTGAAAAACAACGCTTTACATACAGTGAGTGGTTAGACTGCACGTTTAAAAATAGTGTGTTTTCAAATCAAGATTTTTCAGATAGTGTCTTTTATCGTTGTTCATTTAACCATTGTCAACTTTTAGGAACAAATTTCTCACATAATCGTTGGAAAGAAACTCGAATTATTGACTCACGTGGCGATTATCTCAATTTTAGCGATTCTGTGATGGAGAAAAATGTATTTGAGCAAGTTTCTTTAAGAGAAGCCTTTTTTAAACAGGTAACAATTAAGAAAAAATTGCTTTTTGATCAATGTGAAATGAATCAAGCAGATTTTTCCGAGACGAAGTTAGCACAAGTTGATTTTTCAACTAGTGAGTTTGAGACACTCTATTTCTCACCACAACTAATGAAGGGTGCGGTCATTTCTCAATATCAAGCAGTACAGATGATGGCGATGATGGGTGTGAAAATTCGATAGGGCAGGGGATTGTATAAGCCTATTTAACCGAGAGATATCCGAATTATATTAGAGCTTGCCAGCAGAACCTGGTCGCAAATTCATTAGAATGTGCGTCATTCACTCTATATAGTTCGGCTATTTTTTTACGTTACGACCTCTTTTTTAGTTAAAATAGCTTGATAGAACTAGGTTTAATTACAATCTATTAAAAATATTTCTAGAAATAAAAGTTTCTCAGTGCCTATACAAGTGAAATTTGCTATGATAGAATACAACACGACTATTTTCGAGTAGGTGGAAATATGGAAATTATAGAGAAAGCACCCGCAAAAATCAATTTGGGCTTAGATATTCTGCGTAAAAGAGAAGATGGATATCACGAACTTGAGATGGTCATGTCTAGTGTAGATTTAGCGGATCGTTTAACATTTGAAACGCTCCCTGAAAATAAAATCATTGTGGAGACAAATAAAGCATTTTTGCCGATTGATAAACGTAATAATGTCTATCAAGCAGCGGCAATTTTAAAAGAACGCTACGGGATTCAAGAAGGTATTAAAATTTCTATTGATAAACATATTCCAGTAGCTGCTGGCTTAGGTGGTGGCAGTACCGACTGTGCGGCGGCTTTAAGAGGAATGAATCGTTTATGGCAACTCGACTTATCTATGGATGAGTTAGTGTCGATGGGCGTAGAAGTTGGTACAGATGTTCCTTATTGTTTGTACGGCACGACTTCGTTTATTGCAGGTAAAGGAGAAATTGTTAGACCATTGATTCCGATGCCCCAATGTTGGGTGGTGTTAGTTAAACCACGTATCAGTGTATCTACGCGTAAAATTTTCCAACAAGTCGAACTGGAACAACTGTCTCATCCCGACATGCATCAATTATCTGAAGCAATTTTAAACCAAGATTATGAGATGATGTTAGCGCATATGGGCAATAGTTTAGAAGATGTGACGATTCCGAAACATCCCGTGATTCAGCAAATTAAAGACCGTATGCTAAAATATGGCGCTGATGCAGCCTTGATGAGTGGTAGTGGTCCAACCGTCTTTGCTTTATGCAAGAAATATTCGCGTGCACAGCGCATTGTTAACGGTCTAAAAGGCTTTTGTGACGAAGTGTATCTTGTACGCACCTTAAAATGATGCTAGAAAAAAAGCGAACCTTCTTTGATAAGAAGGCTTCGTTTTTTATTTGCTCGCCTTTTCCTTGACGAAATGCCCGCTGTTTGATACATTATTCCCTGTCATCAAATCGTAAACTTTACGATTTGTTTATTCAAAGAAAAAGTGAGGATCGTAAAAAAATGAAAAAAATCCTTTTAACAAGCATATTTTTAATTGGTAGCTTTCTGTTAGGTGCGTGTGGACAAAGTCAAGAAACAACTGATGAATTAAAAATTATGACAACTTTTTATCCCATGTATGAATTTAGTAAGCAGGTCGTTGGCGATGAAGGTGAAGTGGAATTATTAATTCCTGCTGGTACCGAAGCACATGATTACGAGCCAAGTGCCAAAGATATTGCTAAAATTTCAGAAGCGGATGCGCTTGTCTACAATAGTGAAGACTTGGAAACATGGGTGGAACGTTTAGGTGAAAGTGTTGATATACAACAAACAACCTTTATCGAAGCGGCTGGTCAAATTGATTTAATGGAAGCCGGCGCAGAAGACGACCATGACCATGAAACCGAAGAACATCACCATGAACATGACCCACATGTTTGGGTGGATCCAGTATTAGCAATGAAAGAAGTTGAAACGATTCGCGATGCATTAATTGAAAAATTCCCAGAGAAAAAAGCAACTTTTGAAAAAAATGCGGCAGCGTATTTAGAAGAACTAAATGCGTTAGATCAAGAATTCCAAACGGCTTTCAAAGATGCAAAAAACAAAACGTTCGTGACTCAACACGCAGCTTTTGCTTATTTAGCAAAACAATATGGATTAACGCAAGAATCCATTGCAGGAATTTCGCCAGATGAAGAACCAAGTCCTAGCCGTTTAGCAGAATTAAAACATTACGTAGAAGAACATAATGTCAAAGTTATTTATTTTGAGGAAAATGCTTCTTCAAAAGTTGCAGAAACCTTAGCTCAAGAAACAGGTATTTCATTGGAAGTGTTAAATCCATTGGAAAGTTTAACAAATGAACAACTAAAAGCAGGCGAAGATTATATCAGTGTGATGCGTGACAATCTGGACGCATTAAAAGCAAGTATTCAATAAGGAGGCGCGCGTGTGCATTATATAGAAGTAAAAGATTTAACATTTTACTATGATGATGAGCCGGTTTTAGAAGGCGTGAATTATCATGTAGATGCAGGTGAATTTGTTATTTTAACAGGTGAAAATGGTGCAGCCAAATCGACACTAGTTCGCTCAACATTAGGATTGTTAAAACCAGCAAAAGGTCAAGTGACGATTGCCAAAAAAAATACAGAAGGCAAACGTCTAAGTGTGGGGTATATTCCGCAACAAATCGCCTCATTTAATGTTGGTTTTCCTAGTACAGTTTTGGAATTAGTCCGTTCTGGACGTTATCCGAAAAATCGTTGGTTCAAAAAATTAACGCAACGCGACCATGACCATGTGCAAAAAGCGTTAGAAGCTGTGGGAATGTGGGAAATGCGCCACAAACGAATTGGTGAATTATCCGGTGGGCAAAAACAACGTATTAGTTTGGCACGTATTTTTGCGACGGATCCAGATTTATTTATTTTAGACGAACCAACCACAGGAATGGACGAAGAGTCACGTAATAATTTTTATCGTTTGTTGCGTCACAGTGCGCATCAACATGGAAAAGCGATTTTGATGATTACTCATGATCATGAAGATATTAAAAACTATGCTGATCGCCAAATTCGCTTAGTACGAAAGGAGGATTCTCAATGGAGATGCTTTCATATGAATTCATGAGACGGGCCTTTTTAGCCGCTATTTTTATTGCTGGGATTGCTCCAATGCTAGGCGTATTTTTAGTTATTCGTCGTCAATCACTGATGGCAGATACTTTGTCGCATGTCTCTTTAGCTGGTGTAGCATTGGGTTTCTTTTTAAATTTAAATCCAACGATTACTACGATGTTAGTTGTTATTTTAGCTGCGATTTTGCTTGAATATCTGCGTATGATGTATCGAAGTTATTCAGAAATTTCGATTGCTATTTTAATGTCGGGTGGTTTAGCTTTAGCTTTAGTCTTGATGAACCTGAGTGGTGGTAACTCATCGACAAGTATACAATCCTATCTGTTTGGTTCGATTGTCACGATTACTTCAGATCAAGTGGTCTTCTTAGGTATCTTATTTGTAATTACTACAGTGTTATTTTTATTGTTTAAAAAACCAATGTATGTCTTAACCTTTGATGAAGATACAGCGCATGTCGATGGTTTACCTGTTCATTGGATGTCAATGATGTTTAATGTGTTAACGGGTGTTGCGATTGCTGTGATGATTCCGATTGCGGGTGCATTACTTATTTCAGCTATTATGGTCTTACCTGCAGCTATTAGTATGCGTTTAGGAAAGAGCTTTAATATGGTGATTTTGATTAGTGTGATTATTGGATTAGTGGGAATGATGACTGGTTTAACGAGTTCTTATTATCTATCAACCCCACCAGGAGCAACGATTACCCTGGTTTTCATTGCCTTCTTTTTAGTTGTGAATCTTATTCGTCGTCTGATTATTATGATTCAACGGAAAAAACAAGCAAAAAATTAACAAAAAGTGTGAGAAACGAAAATTTCTTGCACTTTTTTTATTTACTGTTAATAAAGTACGAACATTTTTTTAAATAAACAAGAAAATACTCGAAAAAATCTGTGAAAAGCTTTATAATAAGGAGAAACAATTTAGAAAAGGAGTTGAAGTGTGTGAAGGTTCGTCGTAGTGAACGATTAATTGATATGACCCATTATTTATTGGATCATCCTCATGAATTGATTTCATTGACTTTTTTTGCGAAACGTTATGAGTCAGCGAAGTCGTCAATTAGTGAAGATTTAGCCATCATTAAAAAAACATTTAGAGAAAGAGGAACAGGACTGCTAGATACCATTCCTGGTGCAGCAGGCGGCGTTATTTTTGTACCTATGATTTCTAAAGAAGAAGCCAGAGAATATGTTGTTGCCTTATCTGAACGTTTGTCAGAACAAGACCGTCTGCTTCCAGGTGGTTATGTTTATTTATCTGATTTATTGGGAGAACCAGAATTATTACGCCAAGTCGGGCGAATTATTGCCTCTAAATATTTAGGAGAAAAAATTGATGCTGTGATGACCGTTGCAACAAAAGGTGTTCCAATTGCTCAAGCAGTTTCCTATTATTTGAACGTTCCGTTTGTAATTGTGCGTCGTGATTCAAAAATTACAGAAGGTTCGACTGTAAGTGTCAATTACGTATCTGGTTCGTCTGAACGCATCGAAAAAATGGAGTTATCGAAACGCAGTCTAAAACGAGGTTCACGTGTTTTAGTCGTGGATGACTTTATGAAAGGCGGTGGAACAATTAACGGAATGCAAGGATTGATTGAAGAATTCGAAGCTGAGTTAGTTGGAGTAACCGTGTTTGCTGAGGCGAAATTCCGTGGAGAACGCGCGGTAAAAGAATACAATTCGTTATTATTTGTCGAAGATGTAAATACGCAAACCAAAACAATTTCTGTAGTACCTGGAAATTATTTTGATGAAGAATAAAAAACTGAGTTCCAACATGCCGTGTTGGAACTCAGTTTTTTTGAACAGTGTGACGATGAAGCTAATAAGATAAAAAAAGAGTAGAAAACGTGGGACATAGTAATATTTGATAGGTTCAGTAAGTTGAGATAAGAAGAATACGTTTACATAATGAGAGGCTTTTTGTAAACTAGAGCTAATACTAAGCGAAGGAGCATGACATTATGGAACAAACACTTGTAATTATCAAACCCGATGGCGTAGAACGTCAGTTAGTTGGTTCAATTATTCAACGATTTGAAGCTGCGAACCTAAAAATGAAAGCAGTCACTATGACGATATTGAAAGAGACTGTTTTAAACGAACATTATAGTCATCTCATTAATCAGCCGTTTTTTCCGAAGTTAGTCGCATATATGACAGAGGGACCAGTTTTGTTACTTATTTTAGAAGGAGAGCAAGCGGTGACCCGTGTGCGAAGACTGATTGGCGCAACCGATCCATTACAAGCAGACATTGGCACGATTCGTGGTGATTACGGCGTGAATCAAACCCGTAATTTAGTTCATGCTTCAGATTCACCAGAAGCTGCACAAATTGAAATTGCCCGCTTCTTTGGGAAATAAATTGGTCTAGCTGTAAATGCACCGATATAGTTGAAAAGTTCCCATAATTGGGCTACACTTAAAAAAGCAAAAATCGAATGGAGTGAGTTACGTGGATACACGTTACGCAATTATTTTGGCCGCAGGAAAAGGCACTCGTATGAAATCAACTTTATATAAAGTGTTACACCCTGTATGCGGCAAACCAATGGTGGAACATATTATTAATCGTGTGGAAGAAACGAAACCAACAGAAATCGTGACAATTGTTGGTCACGGAGCAGATAAAGTTCAATCGCAATTGGGCGAGCGTAGTCAATATGCCTTACAAGCAGAACAATTAGGGACAGGACACGCAGTCATGCAAGCGGCAGATTTCTTAAAAGGTAAAAAAGGCACCACGTTAGTCATTAGTGGCGATACGCCATTATTAACGTCAGAAACCTTGGACAATTTATTTGAATACCATCAAGGAAAAGGTGCGTCTGCGACCATTTTAACTGCTCATGCAGAAAATCCAACAGGGTATGGTCGGATTTTGCGGGACCATGTGGGCATTGTGGACCGTATTGTGGAACAAAAAGATGCGACTCCAGAAGAAGCACAAGTCAAAGAAATCAATACTGGGACGTATTGTTTTGATAACGAATTATTATTCGATGCCTTAACAAAATTAAACACCGATAATGCGCAAGGTGAATATTATTTAACCGATATTATTGAAATTTTAAAAGACGAAGGCAAAAATGTAGCTGCGTATCAAACCCAAGATTTTGACGAATCATTAGGGGTGAATGATCGTGTAGCACTCGCAGAAGCCAATCGTATTATGCGTACGCGGATCAATCATCAACATATGTTGAATGGTGTGACTTTTGTTGATCCAGCAGCGACATATATCGATGCAGGCATTGAAATTGGTGCAGAAACGGTCATTGAACCAGGTGTGTACTTAAAAGGCAATACAGTCATTGGTGAAAACTGTGTGATTACCGCACAATCACAAATCATTGACAGTATCATTGGGGACAATGTAGTGGTCAAATCATCAGTAGTCGAAGAAAGCACGGTTCATTCCGGAGCAGATGTGGGCCCGTATGCGCATTTACGTCCAAAAGCCGAAATCATGGCAGATGCGCATATCGGTAACTTTGTCGAAGTGAAAAACGCCACTGTTGGTGAAGGCACCAAAGTAGGCCACTTGACGTATGTTGGCGATGCGACATTAGGCAAAGACATCAATGTTGGCTGTGGCGTTGTTTTCGTGAACTATGATGGCAAAAACAAATATCAAACGGTTATTGGTGACCATAGCTTCATTGGTTCAGGTGCTAACATTATTGCACCAGTCAATGTGGCAGCCAATAGTTGTATTGCGGCAGGTTCAACAATCACAGAAGATGTACCAGAACATGCGTTAGCCATTGCACGTGCACGCCAAGTAATTAAAGAAGATTACGCAAAAAATTTCCCTTATATGCAATAAGTTAGCCGAAAGTCTTGATTTATTTGTAAAAAATGACTACTATTTACTAGGAAGATGATTCTAGTAGATTGTAGTCTTTTTACTAGTCGAATGTATAGAAAGTGGAGGTTCTCATGTCGAATCAATATTCTGATCCAAAATTAAAGATTTTTGCGCTAAACTCTAATCGTCCATTAGCCGAAAAAATCGCTGCTGCAGTAGGTGTAGAACTAGGTAAATGTTCAGTCAAACAATTCAGTGATGGTGAAATCCAAGTCAACATCGAAGAAAGTATTCGTGGTGCGCATGTATACATCATTCAATCAACAAGCAACCCTGTAAATGATAACTTAATGGAGTTATTAATCATGATTGATGCCTTAAAACGTGCTAGTGCAAAAACAATTAACGTTGTCATGCCTTATTATGGTTATGCTCGTCAAGACCGTAAAGCACGCTCTCGCGAACCAATTACAGCAAAATTAGTGGCAAATATGATCGAAAAAGCCGGTGCAAACCGTATGGTAACACTAGACTTGCATGCATCACAAATTCAAGGATTCTTTGATATTCCAGTGGACCATTTAATGGGTGCACCATTAATTGCAAATTATTTCTTAGAAAATAATATTCAAGGCGATGATGTCGTAGTTGTATCACCAGACCATGGTGGTGTGACACGTGCTCGTAAATTAGCAGAATTCTTAAAAGCACCAATTGCTATTATTGACAAACGCCGTCCACGCGCGAATGTTGCAGAAGTGATGAATATCATTGGTCATGTTGAAGGCAAAATTTGTGTATTAATTGATGACATTATTGACACAGCAGGAACAATTACTTTAGCAGCCAATGCGTTGAAACAAGCTGGTGCCAAAAGTGTGTATGCGTCTTGTACACATCCAGTCTTGTCTGGTCCAGCCTTAGAACGTATTGAAGCATCAGCAATTGAACGTTTAGTTGTAACTGATTCAATTAATTTACCAGAAGAACGCAAAATTGATAAGATTGACGAAATTAGCGTTGGCAACTTAATGGCAGAAGCAATCAAACGTATCCATGAGAACAAACCAGTCAGCCCATTATTTGAATCAAAAGAAGCGTTTATCAAATAAATATCGACTGACAATATAAGTTGAAATAAAATAGAAATACCCAAACTATCGAGCATTGGCTCTATATAGTTTGGGTATTTTACTTTCTATAAAGCTATTTTTATCAAAAACAAAAAAATGCAACCCTTTTCAAAAATGTGTTTGACAGTCAATAAAAATTATGATAGCCTTTTCATTGTAGGTTTTCGTCAAACGAAAATGTACATAAAATTTGATTAGGAATGTTATCTGTAAAGAGCATAACCTATAACTGCATCCAAGCTACAAGGGACAGTTATGGGCTTTTTTTGTTGTTTTGGAAAAATATTTTTAATCTGGGGAAAACTAGGAGGAAGAAGAATATGAAGAAATTATTGGTTGCTGCAGGTGTATTGTTTTCATTTGGATTAGTGTTAACAGGTTGTCAAAGTGGTGGTACCACTACAAGCGAAACGGTTGCTGAGTCGACAACTGTGAAAGATGAAGTTGCTGATGAGCTAACATTATATGTTGTCCGTCATGGAAAAACAATGTTAAATACGACAGACCGTGTTCAAGGATGGTCAGATGCAGTGTTAACGCCAGCAGGTGAAGAAGTTGTTACCGCAGCAGGTATTGGTTTGAAAGATGTTGATTTCCAAGCAGTTTACAGCAGTGACAGTGGTCGTGCAGTTCAAACAGCAAACTTGATTATGGATGAAAATACAGCATCTGATCATTTAGAAGTTCACACAGATCGCCGTTTACGTGAGTTCAATTTTGGCACTTATGAAGGTGATTTAAATCATACTATGTGGCAAGATATTGCTGATGATCGTGGCGTAACTCTAGAAGAATTTTTGGCGAATTTGGATCCAGCAGAATTTGCTGATAGTGTGGCTAAATTAGATAAAGAACACATGAAAAAAGAAGGTATTGAAGAAGGTATCAATTGGCCTGCGGAAGATTACCAAACAATTACCGATCGTCTAACAGAAGGATTAGATGCAATTGTTGATGAAGAAGCTAAGAATCCAGGTACAGGAAATATCTTAATTACATCTCATGGTTTAAGTATTTCTGCTTTATTGGATACGTTGTTTGAAGATTTTGAAGTACCAGAAGGTGGATTGAAAAATGCTAGTGTGAATATCATCAAATACAAAGATGGCGAATATACACTAGAATCTGTTAATGATATGAGCTACGCTGAAGCAGGCGAAGCGGCAGCAAAATAGATATAAATAAGAATGAGAACGAAGAGGCTGGTCAAAAGGCCTCTTTTTTTGCGTTTCAAAACGTAGTTGCATCCGAAGATTTTAACCAATTAAAGAATAGAGTCACTAGAATCATTAAAAGTAAAATTGATAGACAATGTTAAAATAATTCAAAAACGGCACGTATTTATTCTTACTACAGGTGAAAGTTTGGCAAGTACAAGAGGAGTGTTTTTTATTTGTTTTCTTAAAAATAGGACGTTCAAGCATAAATTCTTGACGTTTGGGCAAAAACGATTTTTGTTTAAAAATTTATGTTACTATAATGAAAATATATAAGCGTACGTAAAAAATAGGACATGTAAGTTTAAAGGATGGGTCCTTTAATTATAATCCAAATAGGATGATGGTTGCACTATCGAGTGAAGAAAAAATTATTTTTGTAACGAAAGAATACGACGAAATTCAGTGCATAAACTTACTAAAAACTAAATGGTCTTTTCTAAGTAAAAGGAGTTGTTTTATGAGCTATAAGAAGAAAAAAAACATATTTATCCTGTATATTTTTTATTTGATGGCACAGTTAATTTCAAACGGAATAGATGGCAATTGGTCTTTCATTTATTTAATAAAAGAAAATGGCAGCGATATTTTGGGTTTCATGATTGGCATTTTTTTATTTTTTTATCTTGATAATGATTAATATATGATGATAACTATTACGGAAGATATATGTTCGTATTATAGTAATCCTAAATCTGTAAAAAAAGGAACAGGGCAAACTGTTAACGGTGTTTGGAATAGTTTAAATCCAATTGCCAAACAAAAATTAGTTACAATTTAGTTAGATAGTCGTATAAGGAGAAAGTAGTCTATAAATATATTCAGTTTGTAGAATCAAATGCTGAAGATACTAAGAAACAATTGTTACTGTATGATACTGTAATAGGAAGAAAGACAAATAAAATAAAAAAATATCCGAACGATACAAAATGAGAGCTATTAGAAACTCTTTGTATCGTTCGGATTATTGTTATTAAAAAGAGTGATGACGTCATCATTTAAAACCGTTCACTACAAATACGTCTATAGCATCTCACTGCTTTTTATTTCTTATAAATATTTTTCAATGTTAATGGTGCGGCAAAAGTATGGTAGTTTAAGCCTTCAATTGCGTCATTTTGTAAGACAGATTGTTGATTTTGGCTGATAATAATCATGCCCGGGTTTGTTTCAATGACTTCTTTTTCAGCTGCTATCAATGTTTCCCAACGTTTTTCTAAATCGTTCGCGTATTTGATAGAAGCATCGTCAAGTAATTGATCATAGGCTGGGTTTGAGTAGTTACGGTCATTGCCAGAATATAGGGTCTTTAATGTTGAAATTGGATCTTTATAATCTGGTGTCCAATAAATCAAGAATAAATCGTAATCGCTGTCTCGTCCTAAGTTCAAGGCTGTTTCAGTTGGTAAAGCTTTTAGTTCGACAGTTAAACCAGGGAATGTTTCTTGGAGACTATATTGGATACTTTCTCCCATTTTTTTGTAACCACCATCATCCGTAACCATTAATTCAAGTGTGATGTCATTGCCTAATTCGGCTTTGGCTTCTTCCCAATACTTCAAGGCTTCATCTTTGTTGTATTCCATCAAATTGCCCGCTTCTTCACGGAAATCAATGCCGGTGGTTGGATTGCTAACAAATCCTTCTGTTACCGCACCATACAGAGGTTTTGAACCATCTGCCATGACATTGTTCACTAAGGTTTCTTTGTCGATACCCAACGCAAGAGCTTTACGTAAATGAATGTTTTTAAGTGGGGTATCTTTGCCTCCGCGAACTTGATTCATGCGGATATAGTTCATCGTTGCAGTTGGATAGGAATGGAAGTCTTCATTATTTAAATTTTGTTTTGCCAACTCACCAGTTAAGGTAGCGACATCTAATTGACCATCATTGAATAAATTCAAAGCAGTTGAAGCTTCTTTGATGACATCATAATGGATATTTTCGGCTTTGACATTGGCTTTGTCCCAATACTTGTCGTTCTTCACTAAATCCCAACTTGTTTCAGATTGTTTCCAGTTTTCGACGATGAAGGGTCCGTTATAAACCACACTTTCACTATCTTTCCCATAATTATTTCCAAATTCTTTTAATGCTGTTTGATTTTGTGGGAAGAATGTTGGAAAAGTGAGCAATGACGTAAAATAAGGTTTGGCTTCACTTAAATGAACTTCCAAAGTTTGGTCGTCCAAAGCTTTTACCCCTAGTTCATCCACTTCTTTTTCACCTGCTGAAATCGCTGCGGCATTTTCAACCGTATCAATTAATAAAAAGCTATAAATCAAAGCATTTTTTGGATCAATCATTTTTTTCCAAGCAGTTTCAAAGTCATGTGCAGTTACTGGTTCATCATTACTCCAAACAGCATCGTCTCGTAAAGTAATCGTATAAGTTTTACCATCTTCAGAAATTTCAGGCAATTCTTTCGCTACGGCAGGAATGACGTCATCATTTTCATCTAACGCGTATAAACCTTCAAAAGCTGCTGTGTGAGTAATTGCATCTGGAAAATCTAACATATTAGAGGTATCTAACGTTGTTAATTCTGATGCAGACATCAAATTAATTGGTGTTGCTTCTTCTTCTTTTGGTGCGCCTGTTGAACACCCTACTAGTGCGAAAGCAGCAAGGGCACCTAACCAAATTCCCTTTTTATTCATTTTATTCCTCCTAGTTACGGTCGACTAACATCCAGACAACTACTGCGGGTTCATCGCCGTCATTATAATTGATGTGACCTTCGCCTTTTTCAATTAATTGCGCATCACCTGGTTTGCCAAGTAAATCTTGTCCATCCTCCAAGATTGTATGTGCCGTGCCAGAGATGACGTACGAATATTCATCTTGGTCGTGGCGAGCAAAACCTTCTGCTGGACTTTTTTCACCGGGTTGTAGCGTAATTAAGCCCATCGTGACACGCTCGTTTGGTTGGTTCTTTTGGTCAAAAAAGATAGTCATCTTTTCAGCCAGAGTTGGTTTAATAATCATAGCAGCGCTCCTCTCTTTATTACACCTAATAATACTTGAAACCGTTACAATGTCAATCGTTCAAAAGTTTTTAACGGATTAAAAGAGAAAAAAATTGCATTAAGGTTTTCAATACCTAAAAACTATGCTATGCTTTTGCTGTAGTTAAAATTAAATAGAATCTACTCGCAAAGGGGAGTCCATTTGGGCTGAGATTGAGTTTACTCTAAACCCTCCGTACCTGTTTCGATCATTCGAGCGTAGGAATTGTGACGAGTTGAAGTGTACATTAGATATATCATCCACTTCTCCTTTGTGAATTGTAAAGATTCTGAAGGAGGAGTTTTTTTATGCGTTCATCAACAACAAAAATTTGGGTGGAAGGAACTATTTTGGCCGCTTTAGCGATGGTCTTATCATTTATTCCTTTAGACATTGGTTCAAGTTTTTCTATTTCACTCGGACAAATTCCCATTGCCGTTTATGCGTTGCGACGTGGTCCTAAAGCCGGTTTATTAGCAGCGTTCATTTGGGGGATTTTGCACTTCCCAGCTGCCAAAGTTTACTTTTTAAGTGTCATTCAAGTCTTAATCGAATACCCTATTGCCTTTACTTTTGCTGGTTTAACAGGTCTTGCAGCAACTAAATTACAAAAAGCAATTGCTGCGGGAGATACGATAACTGCTCGCAAACAAATTGTTTCAGGAGTCTTTATCGGAGCTTTGGCACGATACTTCTGGCATTTTGTAGCTGGTTGGGTCTTTTGGGGAATGTATGCGTTATGGGGCATGAGTCCAGTCGTCTTTTCTTTAGTAATGAATGGCATTAGTGGCTTGGCAACGGCGCTTGTGACGACAATTGTTTTATTGGTGCTTTATCGCATGAATCCAACGATTTTCGTTCCTAAAGATACCTTGAGATAAGGAGTAGTTGATGGATTTTGTAACAATTGCCCGCGATGCTGCTCAGAGAAGCTGGGAAAATAGCTTGGCACACCCGTTTATTCAGGAATTACATCAAGGAACATTATCGGAAAGTTGTTTTCGTTATTATTTATTACAAGATCGCTATTATTTGGAATCGTTACAATCCGTTTACCTAGCTATTGGTCAACAAACAGAACTTCCACAAATAAAAATGATGATGGAACAAGGTGCGAAGCGTTTAGTAGCGGGCGAAATAAGTATTCGCGAAACTTTTTTTGAACGATTGCAGATTACGGAACAAGAAGTTCAACAAACGCCGCTTGCAACGGTCCCAAAACGTTATGTTGCACATATGCATCAGCAATTACAGCACTCTGTTTCTGTTGCTTTTGCAAGTTTATTACCTTGTGCTTGGTTGTATCAAGAAATTGGTTTAGCGTTGTCTTCGGGGTCACCACACCCAGTGTATCAGCGTTGGATTGAAACCTGTATTACACCAGAAAGTATGGCAATTGTTGCTCAAGAAAAAGAATTATTGAATCAGTTATATCAAAAAGCAACAGCAAGCGAACGCCATCAGATGATAGAAGCATTTGTGACAAGTGTCAAAATGGAAGAAGCTTTTTGGGATATGGCGTATTATTTCAATAGATAAAGGAGTCCATTATGGGAAACCAAAAATTACAGAAATTAACGTATCTAGCAATGATGATTGCGTTAGATGTTGTGTTATCACCACTGTTTCGAATTGAAGGCATGGCACCTATGTCGAGTGTGATGAATGTCTTAGCAGGTGTATTATTAGGACCGCTTTATGGGACAATCATGGCATTTGTCTGTGGTGTGATTCGGATAACTTTATTAGGAATTCCCCCGTTGGCTCTTACTGGGGCAGTATTCGGTGCTTTTTTTGCAGGGCTGGGTTATCGTTTGTATCCTTCTGTCGTTTCTTCGATGGTTGGAGAAATTATTGGTACAGGAATCATTGGTTCATTATTGTCTTATCCTGTAATGGTTTGGTTCACAGGTAGTAGCAGTGATTTTTATTGGTTGATGTATACCCCTCGTTTTATCGGTGCAGCTTGTATTGGTTCAGTGATTGCCTTTCTCATTTGGCAAAAAGCCAAAACGATTGCAGTGATTCAAAAAATTCAACGATTATACAAAGGAGTCTCGATATGACAAATTGGCAAGCAACACTCGCACACTATTTACCTCTGAAAAAAGCGCCCTTGGTTCATTGTATTACGAATGAAATTACCAATGAACTACTAGCAAATGGTTTATTGTTTGTTGGTGCCAAACCGATTATGGCAGAAGACATTCGGGAATTTCCAGATTTATTTAAAAGCACAGATGGCGTATTATTAAATATGGGAAGAATGTCAGTTGCCCGTGAAGAAGCACTCGTGAAAGCCAGCAAATTAGCCAACAAATCAGCCAAAAAAGCAGTGGTTGATATCGTTGGGGCTGCAGCGACGCCTTTACGCTTTGATTTAGCACATCTACTAGCTAAACAACAACCAAGTGTGTTAAAAGGCAATATTTCAGAGTTGCGCGCATTTTGTGGCTTAACTTCTGCTGGCCGAGGTGTTGATGGCAGCGCGTTTGATCAAGAAGACACAGCAATTACCGAATTAATCCAAGCCTTGCAACAGCAAGACCCAGAGATTACGTATTTAGCAACAGGTAAAAAAGATATCGTTGTTAAAGGGGAGCAAGTGTGGTTATTAGAAAATGGCGTCCCAGAGTTGGATTGCTTTACTGGAACAGGGGATTTAGTCGGTGCGCTAATTACGGCATTTTTAGGTGCGGGCTATGAGGCAGTAGAAGCAACTATTTTAGGTGTTAGTTATTTGAACTGTTGTGGTGAACGAGCGAAAGAAAAATTAGTACCAACAGTTGGCTTAGCGGATTTTCGTCATGAAACATTGAATCAATTGTCCTTATTATCACAAGATATTACTTGGAGCCAACAAGTGAAGGGGAGAAAACGATGAAGGAATTAGCTTTATATTTAGTGACACAACGTTATGGCAATACCGAAGAGTTTCTACAAATTATTGAAGAGGCGTGTCAAAATGGCGTAACTTTAGTGCAGCTACGTGAAAAAAAACTCTCTACACGTGAATTTTATGAATTAGCGCAACAAGTCAAGGCGATTACCGATCGTTATAGTGTACCTCTGATAATTAATGACCGTGTGGATATTTGTTTAGCCGTTGATGCGGCAGGTGTGCATATTGGTGATGATGAACTACCTGTAGCAATTACTCGTCAACTCATTGGCAATAAGTGGTTAGGAGTCTCAGCTAAAACGATTGACCGTGCGCAAGAAGCGCAACAAGAAGGGGCAAATTATCTGGGAGTAGGAGCAATTTTTCCAACAAAAACCAAAGATACGCCCTTAACTTCGCTGGCAACATTACAAGAAATTACCGAGGCAATTACCATCCCAGTAGTAGCTATTGGAGGAATTACTGAAGATCGATTGTCAAGCTTTAATGGACTTAACATTGCTGGTGTGGCGGTCGTTAGCGAAATTATGAAGGCTGAATCTGTTGCGGAAAAAGTTCAAAACATGCGTAAAAAAATTCAAGAATGGGAGGGGAAATAAATGGAAAATAGCACACCGCAAGTAGTAACGATTGCCGGTTCAGATTCCGGTGGTGGTGCAGGTATTCAAGCTGATTTAAAAACTTTTCAAGCGCGACAAGTTTTTGGTATGAGCATTGTCATTGCGTTAACCGCTCAAAATACATTGGGGGTACAAGAAAGTTATCCCATCCCCTGTGAATTCATTGATGCGCAGTTTGCTTCTTTAGCTGCTGATTTTGCCATTAAAGCGTCGAAAACAGGTATGTTAGCCGACAGCGAGCATGTTGCCGCAGTTATTAAAAATTTGAAAACATATGATTTTGGTCCATTAGTTGTCGATCCGGTGATGATTGCTAAAGGAGGACATCCTTTATTAACAGAAGATGCGATTCAATTAATTAAGGAAGAACTATTGCCATTAGCAACCATTGTCACACCAAATTTACCTGAAGCCGAAGTTTTAGTCGGTTATGCGATTGAAACAGAAGCCGATATGCAACGTGCCGCTCGTGATTTACAACAACTGGGTGTACAACATGTTGTGATGAAAGGTGGACACAAAGAAGGTATTGAGTCTGCTGACTACGTTCTTTTGGCAGATCAAACTAGTTTCTGGTTACGTACGCCACGAATTGCTACCAAAAATACCCATGGTACAGGCGATACTTTCTCTTCTTGTATTGTTGCTGAATTAGCAAAAGGAGCAACCGTCAAAGAAGCGATTATTACTGCCAAAAAATTCATTCAAGGAGCTATTCAAGAAGGGATTTTTGTTGGTCATGGTCATGGTCCAACCAATCATTGGGCACAATTGAGCGAAGATGTTCGAGTAGAAGAAAACGCGAATGAGACATATTAAATGTCTCGCTCGCGTTTTTTTTCGACAATTGTTATGGTAAATAATCGGTATCATCTGTTGCAGAATAGCCTTTTTCAAGTATTCATTCATTACATAGATAGCGATTATTTATTCCCAATAATCCGTTTGTTCAATAATACATCTTGTCTTGTTGTAAGACTGAATGACTCATCGATGTAGCAGCGAATGGTTCAAGCGAAAATCTTTTTTGAGATCAATAATTCTAGTACTGTTTTTATGAGGTTCCTCTTTATAAAAAAATAGACTACGACAGCTGTCACAGTCTACTTGGATAATTTAAAAATGAGTGCTTGATAATGAAGCAAAGGCGAGATGGTCTTCATCAATATCTAATTGCCAAACATTAGTTGTTAAATGATACGACAAATGACCAATTAACGCGTCGTCTTTAAAGGGTGGTGTTGCTATCCGAAAACGGGTATCTTCAACCACAAAAATAGGAATCTGGAAGATGTCTTCTGTTTTAACGGCTTGCGTAAATGAAAAAACTAGACCTTCTCGCATAAATTCACGTAAAGATTTTACTAAGTCGACATTTAATTTTTCAATTGGTTGTGGTTTTCTGAAGAGACCACGTTTTTGATTCATAATTTCAAAAACAATTTGCGTCAATTTATTTGCTAGAATTCGATAAAATTCATCTAAATAACGATAATATGTGCGTGCAATATTATCTTTTAAATCAAAATAGACAAAGTTATTTTGTAATTTGTAAAAAAATGGTGAATGTAAATGGGTCTTCATATGTCCGAAATAAAGCAATTCGGAAATTTCTAATGGTGTCAGTTCTTTTAACATTGCTAAGTCGGTAAAATCAATCCATTTGGTTTCTTCTACTAAGCGCATCTTTTCAATTGTTCGAAAATAATTATCTACGGCTTCGTTCCCCCGAATCACTTTCATGGCTGTGTGTGATTCGTAATCTCCTAAATCACTTGATGGATTTAAGAGTAATAAATTCTTGGGTTGGTGAACAATCCCTTGATGAAAATCTTGTATGGTAATTCCTTGCGTTAATACCGCATTACTAATTGTATCAATATGTACGTAAACCAAATTCGTCATGTCCAACCTCCCCCATTGTGTTGTTAAGCCATAGCTATATTCTACAATAAAGGATTTAAAAAAGCTTGTTTCTTTTCCTTTAAAAATTGATTACAAAATGGAGCGTTTTGCAAAAAATCTTTTATGATTTTTATCCAACAAAAGTTCTGTGATATGATGGGAAGAGAAAATGAATGGAGCGAATCGCGATGAAAAAAAAATCAAAAATAAAAAATTTGTTCATTAATTTGCTGATTGTCTTATTAATTCTGCTAGGATTAGCACTAATTTTCAATAACAAAATAAAAAATGTCCTCATCGAAAAAAAGAGTGGCGACTATACTATTTCGCAGGTTTCACGTGAAAAAATCGTAGCAAATGAAGCAAAGGAAACTAGTTTTGATTTTGAAGCGGTTGAAGCAGTAAGCACAGAAAAAGTGTTACAAGCGCAATTGCAGCAAACGGATTTACCCGTTATTGCGGGCGTGGCAATTCCCGGTGTAGGCATTAATTTACCGATCTTTAAGGGATTAGACAATGAAAGTTTATGGTATGGGGCAGGAACCTTCCATCCCGATCAAACGTTAGGAACTGGAAATTATGCTTTAGCTAGTCATCGCTTGGAAGAATCCGATTTATTATTTTCTCATTTGGATCAAGTAACAGTCGGTGATGTCGTTTATTTAACGGATTTAGAAAATATTTATACGTATCAAGTGACTGTTTCGACGCGTATCGATCCTACTCAAGTAGAGGTAATTGAAGATGTGCCTGATAAAAAACTGGTTACACTGATTACTTGTGGTGAGGCAAGTGCTGTGACACGTTGGATGGTGCAAGGCGAATTGACTGAAGTCACCGCAGTAGAACAAGGAAGTGAAGCGATGCTCGCTGCCTTTCAAATGGAGAAAAAAGCCTATTGATTTTAGGAGGAAGAGAGAATGCATAGCGAAAAATTATTTTTATCTGATTTGAAGCAATCGACAACCTTTTCGATAAGTCAATTAGCTGTCCCTTTTTATACCTCTCATTCTGTAGCGAGGGAAGCATTTTTAAAACAAGCCAAAAAAAATCAAGCGTGGCAATTAATTGGTTCAGAACATCTTTTTTTAGCAATAGAATTTGATAGCAAACAAGCGATTTTGCGTAATTTATTGTATGTGCCAATAGAAAAATTTTCTTGGAAAAAAAGTTTAGTATTAATTGAAACTTTTTTACGTCAGCGCTTTGTGGAAGAATTTGTTGTTCCGTTGCAATTGGGTGAAATGATGACGCAATGGTTGTGCGCAAATGGCTATGAACAAACAGCGCAAGGCTTAAAAAAAGTTTTTACTTATCGCACCGCTTTAGTCTTAGGTGGGGGTGGCGCACGAGGATCTTACCAAATTGGTGTGTGGCAAGCGTTAAAAAGTGTAGGAATACCGATAGATTTAATTACAGGAACATCCGTTGGTGCATTGAATGGGGCCTTAGTTTTGATGGATGATGTCGAAGTAGCACGTGAATTGTGGCTAACTATTAGTACAGACAAAGTGTTAGCTTTTCCTGAAGCGTGTGCGACGAATCAAACATTTAAAGAACTGATTCAACAAGTTAGTTCCTTAGCAACCACTGCTTTAAAGGAAAATGGTGCCAGCTCACAGCCTTTACAAGATTTATTGATGCAAACGTTTGATGAAGAAAAAATGCAGCAAAGCCAAATCCCATTATTTGTCTGTACGACACGTTTTCCGTCCCTACAAGAAGTTGTTCATCACTATGATATAACAAATGGATTAGAGGAATTAAAATGGTTAACGGCCTCAGCTTCTTTTTATCCAGGCATGGTCCCGATGGAAATCGATCAAGAACAATACGTTGATGGCGGTTATCGTAATAATTTACCGATAGATGTTGCTTTAGCTCATGGCGCAACAGAATGTATTTGTGTGGACATTAAAGGTCCAGGAATTGCCAAAAAACTGACGATTCCAGAAGAAGTAGCGGTAGTCAATTATTGTTCGCCATGGTCATTGGGCAATCTTTTGGTTTTTGATAGCAATCGTTCGGAAAGCAATTATCGTTTAGGATACTTGGAAACGATGAAAGCTTTCGAACAATTTAACGGTTATTGGTATACCTTTACGTTAGCTACGGCGTGGAAAAAAGAATGGCGAGCATTTTTGCGTTATTTACAAAATGACCCACTGTATTTAACTTTAATGAAACGCCCGGATTTTTGGAAAAAAGTGAGTAAACTTTACCATCATAAAGCTCCCTTTGAACAAGGAGGTCTGATTTTAGTAGAGCTAGCTGGGCGCTTTTTTGGCTTAGAAGCCACGCATGTTTATACTAAAGAACTATTTTTAGAAAAAATGCAACAGACATTCAATCAGGAACGGCTAGCAATTGGGACCTTATCCATTACTGAATGGGTAGCGACGCATCATACACAGCGTTTTGTATTATCTGAAAAAAATCAACTGTCCCATTTATATCAAATCATCAAAGAAAACAAAGCAGTTCCTCAACAAATTGCTTCATTGGCACCTGTGATGTTAGTGACAGCAAAGTTTTTAGTGTATTTGTTAGAGACAACAGAATTTGTACACGATCCAACAAATACGTTACAATAAAAGAAATGAACCTAGAAAAGAGGCATGTGAAATGGCAAGTGAGTTTTCCTATGAAATCGTTGAAGAAATCGCCGTGTTGTCAGAAAATCCAAAAGGTTGGCGAAAAGAACTAAATTTGGTGAGCTGGAATGGACGAGCACCAAAATTTGATTTGCGTGATTGGAGCCCCGGTCATGAAAAAATGGGTAAAGGGGTTGCGTTATCCAACGAAGAATTTGCGGCATTGAAACAAACCCTAACATCAATGTAAAGGAGTTTTTTGGCAATGAAAAGTATGACAGGCTTTGGAAAAGCACGGTGTGAGTCAGAACATTATCAAATTGAAGTAGAAATAAAAAGTGTGAATCATCGTTTTTTAGATATTCAATTACGCAATCCGCGTCAATTAAATACCTACGAACAAGCAATTCGTCAAACGATTAAAGAAACCTTACAACGTGGACGAGTAGAAGTTTATATCACGTTAAAAGAAAAAGGTGACAGCCATAAAGAAGTGGCTATCCATTGGGACTTAATGGAAGAATTAGTCACAAATATGCAAACAGAAGCGCATGCACGTTTTGATACAGACTTGCCTGCAAAATCCATTTTAAAACGTTTAATTAATCATCAAGAATTTATCGATATTCAAGAAAAGCAAACAGAAGACCAAGATTTAGAAGTTTCAGTACTGGCTGCGATTAAAGAAGCCGCAGAAGCCAACAATGCTAGTCGTGAAGTGGAAGGTGCTGGAATTCAACAAATCTTAGCAGAAAATAGCCACGCATTGCAACAAAAAATTGTGGAATTATCGGCATTCGTTGACGTATACGAAGCAGATTATAAAGAGAAATTTGAGAAGAAATTAACGGACTGGTTGGGTGCCACAATTGATCAAGACCGTTTGTTGACCGAAATGGCTATCTTATTGGAGCGTGGCGATATTCATGAAGAATTAGACCGAATGACGATTCATCTAGCATCAATGGCAACCATGCTTCAATCAGACAAACCAGTGGGTCGTGAATTAGATTTTCTGATTCAAGAGATGAATCGGGAAGTCAATACCATTGGTTCGAAATCAAGTCCAATTGTTATTAAAAATGCAGTCGTTCAAATGAAAACAATTATTGAAAAAATTCGCGAGCAAGTGCAAAATGTGGAGTAAGGGAATAGTCAAATCACTCGATTATACGGGCATTTAAGTAGTTTTTTAATAAAATTCTCGTTATAATAAAGTAATTCTTGAAAGTTGTTGAAAAAAAGTGCAAAATAGACGTTAAGCAAATCGAACAGTGAAAGGACGTCAATATGACAGAGCGAGGATTATTAATCGTATTATCTGGACCTTCCGGCGTTGGTAAGGGAACAGTACGTAAAGCAATATTTGATAGTGAAGATAACGATTTTCAATATTCTATTTCAATGACAACACGTAAAAAACGTATCGGAGAAGTAGAGGGTGTGGATTATTATTTCCGCAGTCATGAAGAATTTGAAGAACTAATTGCTGCTGGTGAAATGCTAGAGTATGCAGAATATGTAGGAAATTATTATGGTACGCCATTGTCTTATGTGCAAAAAACACTAGACGAAGGAAAAGACGTTTTCTTAGAAATCGAAGTACAAGGTGCCTTACAAGTAAAAGAGAAAGTGCCAGATGGAGTGTTTATTTTCTTAACACCACCAGATTTAACAGAATTACGTTCAAGAATTACTGGACGTGGGACTGACTCAATCGAAGTTATTGATGAACGTATGCGGATTGCTCGTGAGGAAATTGAAATGATGGCCTTGTATGATTATGCCGTAGTCAATGATGAAGTTCCTTTAGCCGTACAACGAATTAAAGATATCATTTCAAGCGAACACTTCCGCGTAGAACGCGTAATTGGAAAATATAGAAAAATGTTAGAGGAGTTGTAGAAATAATGATGTTAAAACCATCAATCGATTCATTGTTGGATCGTGTGAATTCAAAATATTCATTAGTTATTTTAGCTAGTAAACGTGCGCATGAATTAGACGCTGGCGCACAAGCGACCTTAGATAATTTTGACTCAGTAAAAAGCGTGGGTCAAGCATTAGAAGAAATCGAAGCTGAGACAGTTATCAGTGATCCACATCCAGAAGTAAAACGCGCACGTTTGAAAATGGAAGCAGAAGAACGTCGTGCTCAAAAAGAACAAGAACAAAAAGAATTAGAAGCACGTATTCGCCAAGAACAAAAATTATAATGAGTGTGGGGTCTGGAAAAGAAATATTCCAGACTCCTTTTGGTTGTAAAAGTTAAATTTTTTTTGCTTTACAGACAAAACTTGTCAAGTTTAGTAAAATGTAGGAAACCATGAAGGGAGGACGAGGTCATTGCTAGCAGAAATCATTGTCGATGTACCGACAATGCAGACAGATCAACCCTTTACTTATTTTGTACCAGATAAACTAGCAGAAGTCATTGAAGTTGGCATGCGCGTCGAGGTACCATTTGGTAATTCGGATCGTCATATTCAAGGGTTTGTGACTGGGTTATTAGATACAGAAGCGGAAACCACCTTAAAACCGATTATTCGTACCTTGGATTTAGCTCCAGTGTTAAATCAGGAATTACTGCAATTAGCTGATTATATGAAAGAAACCACTTTTGCATTTAAAATTACCTGTTTTCAAACGATGCTACCTAGTGTTATGAAAGCAGAATATCAAAAAAATTTCGTGTTAATCGACCGAAATCATCCGATTCATACGTATTTTTCAGAGAGTGAATCACTCGCTTGGCAAGAAGTAGAATCACTCGGCTTATTAAATCAATTCAAAAAATTACGTGCCGAAAATGTTGTTGAGCTTCAGTACGTTGTAAAAAATAAAAATAAAGTAAAAACCATTCGTTATGTGAAAAGTTTGATTAATCCCGACCGACTTTCAAGCGTGATAGAGACCATCAAAAAAACAGCGAAACGTCAAAAACAGCTAGTCGAATTATTGGTAGAGCATCCAACCCAACCCATTTCGTTTTATAAAGAACAGGGACTGACAACTTCGATTTTAAATCAAGGAGTTGATAATGGTTGGTTAGTCTTCGAAGAGGTCGAAGCTTATCGAGATCCTTACAAGCATCGCACATTCGAACAGACCCATTCGTTGGCTTTAAATAATGAGCAACAACAAGCCGTAGAGACGATTTTATCTTCAGCCACGCAGGAGAAGTCTGATGTTTTCCTATTAGAAGGAATCACTGGAAGTGGGAAGACAGAAGTTTATTTGCAAACTATAGCTTCTTTATTAGCTCAAGGTAAAACGGCGATGATGCTGGTGCCAGAAATTGCGTTGACGCCTCAAATGGTTGAACGTTTTAAGAGTCGTTTTGGCGAAGCTGTAGCAGTCTTACACAGTGGCTTATCTTATGGTGAGAAATACGATGAATGGCGTAAAATCGAACGAAAAGAAGCGCAAGTAGTGGTTGGAGCACGTTCAGCTATCTTTGCCCCTTTGGAAAATATCGGTGTGATTATTATTGATGAAGAACATGAAGCTTCCTATAAGCAAGAGGAAGCTCCGCGGTATCATGCGCGTGATTTAGCCATTTGGCGTGGGAAATACCATCACTGTCCGGTAATCTTAGGTAGCGCCACCCCTTCTTTGGAATCACGTGCTCGGGCACAAAAAAAGGTCTATCACCTGTTACATTTGAGTCAACGAGCAAATCCAAATGCGACATTGCCAAGCGTGCAAGTAGTGGATTTAAAAGATGAATTTGTGCAAAAAAATACCAGTACGTTTTCTCGAATTTTACAAGAGAAAATTACCGATCGTTTAGCAAAAAAAGAACAAATTGTCTTGTTATTAAATCGTCGAGGATATTCTTCTTTTGTTATGTGTCGTGATTGTGGGTATGTTCTGCCTTGTCCGAACTGTGATATTTCTTTAACTTTACATATGGATACGAAAACGATGCGCTGCCATTATTGCGGACATGAAGAAGCGATTCCACATCGTTGCCCGGATTGTGGTGGTAATAAGATTCGCTATTATGGTACGGGAACACAAAAAGTTGAAGAAGAATTGCAAGCTCTTTTTCCAGAAGCACGTATCGTCCGGATGGATGTTGATACGACTCGTCGCAAAGGTGCTCATGAGAAGATACTACAAACGTTTGGAGAACAAAAGGCAGATATCTTGCTAGGAACACAGATGATTGCCAAAGGGCTCGATTTTCCTAATATTACGTTGGTGGGTGTGTTAAATGCGGATACGGCATTGAATTTACCTGATTTTCGTTCGAGTGAGCGAACCTTTCAATTGTTAACGCAAGTGAGTGGTCGTGCTGGTCGTGCTGAAAAAGCAGGAGAAGTCATCATTCAGACCTTCAATCCCGACCATCATGCCATTGTATTGGCGCAAGCCCAAGACTACGAACAGTTCTATCAAAAAGAAATGCAAATGCGTCATCAAAGCGGGTATCCACCGTATTATTTTACAGTGAAAATTTCTTGTAGCCATCCTGAAGAACAAGTGGTTGCCAAAAAAATGTTTCAAATTGCACAACAGGTTAGACAAACATTGAGTCCGCAAAGTATTTTATTAGGCCCCATTCCTAGTGGTGTGGCACGAGTGAAAAATCGTTACCATTACCAACTTATTATCAAATATAAAAGAGAACCCTTGCTGCAAGGCTTGTTGCGTGAAATTTTGGAAGAAAGCCAAAAAGATCAGCGTAAAAATCTTTATGTATCAATTGACAATGAACCACTTAATTTTATTTAAACTAAAGGAGAAATTATGCGATATCCTATTATTATTAACCCTGATGAAAAGCTCCGCCAGCCATGCGAACCGATTACGGTGGTGACGGATGAATTAGTGCAGTTACTAGAAGATATGTATGAAACAATGTTAGCACATGATGGTATTGGGATTGCTGCCCCACAAATTGGTAAAAATATTCAAGTAGCCGTAGTGGAAGTTGAAGAGGGTGAGTTATTTGAACTAATTAATCCAGAAATCGTCGAAGCAAAAGGCAGCGATATCGATGTTGAAGGTTGTTTAAGCATTCCGCATATGTATGGAACGGTGGAACGTGCTGAAGAAGTTACTGTCCGTTATTATGACCGTGAAGGAATTGAAATGGAAGTTCAAGCGTTTGGCTATTTAGCGCGTGCGTTTCAACATGAAATTGACCATTTGAACGGTAAATTATTTATTGATACGATGATTGATCGAATTCCCGAAGAAGAATTAGAAGCTTATGTAGAGGAGCATGACCATGACTAAAATTGTATTTATGGGTACCCCCCAATTTTCAGTACCAATCTTAGAAGGACTTGTGGAGCATGGCTATGAAGTGGTAGCAGTAGTTACCCAACCAGATCGCCCTGTTGGACGTAAAAAAATCATTACGCCCACACCTATAAAAGAAGCAGCTGTCCGTTTAGCTATTCCGGTTTTACAACCTGAGAAAATTTCAGGTTCACCCGAAATGGAAAAAATTGATGAATTACAACCAGATTTGATTGTTACGGCAGCCTTTGGTCAATTTTTACCAGAACGTTTATTACAAATTCCAACTCATGGCGCAATTAATGTCCATGCGTCATTACTGCCTAAATATCGTGGAGGTGCACCTGTGCATTACTCGATTATGAATGGTGAAAAAGAAACTGGCGTAACGATTATGGAAATGATTAAAAAAATGGATGCAGGTGGCATTTATTCTCAAGCTAGTCTACCAATCACTCATCAAGATGACGTAGGAATGATGTTTGATAAATTGAGTTTATTGGGAAAAGAGTTGTTATTAGAGACCTTACCAAAAATTTTGGATGGAACGTTAAAACCAATTCCGCAAGATGAAGAACAAGTGACATTTTCACCTAATATTACTCGTGAGCAAGAAGCTGTTGATTGGCATAAAACTGCCACAGAAATTGACTGTCAAGTTCGTGGTATGCGTCCATGGCCCATTGCGTTTACAATGTATGAAGACCAACGCTGGAAATTATGGTCAGTTACCCCTTTGGATGAAACAACCGAGGCTGAACCTGGAACAATTATCCATCGTAGTAAAAAAGAGCTTTGGATTGCTTGTGGTAAGCAGACAGTATTAGCGATTAATGAGTTACAACCAGCTGGCAAAGGCAAACAACTTATTAGTGCTTTTTTAAATGGTAGTGGGCAACAAGTCGCAGTTGGGCAACAGGTGAAGTAACATGAAAAACAATGTCAAAAAGACCGTCCGTTTTGTCGCGCTAGATGCATTAGAGCGTGTACAAAAAGGGGGCGCTTATTCAAATTTATTATTGCGTGAGAGTATTAATAGAGGTCAATTAAATGAAAAAGATAGTCGTTTACTCACTGAATTAGTATATGGCACAGTTAGTCGTCAATTATTACTTTCATTTTATCTACAACCGTTTATTGCTAAAGCGAAAAAAGTGGATGATTGGGTGAAATTATTATTACAGCTTTCTTTATATCAATTACTTTATTTAGACAAAGTTCCCAGTCATGCTGTTTTAAACGAAGCAGTTGAAATTGCAAAAGTGCGCGGGAACATTGGAATTGGGAAATTTGTAAATGGCGTCTTACGCAATGTGCAACGTCAAGGAATACCTGAATTAACCACGATTAAAGACCCAATCGATCGTTTAGCGACAGAAATTAGTATGCCTAAATGGTTAGTTGAAAAATTAGTGAAAGAAATTGGCGAAGAAAGTACTCGTCAGTTAGGCTTATCTCTATTTGAAGCCAGTCATGTGAGTTGTCGGGTGGACACTCGCAAAATGACGCGTCAAGAAGTGGTTCAAGTATTAATTGAAGAAGGTATCGAGGCAAAAGTCAGCAGTGTTTCACCGTATGGCATCATTGCAGAAAAAGGCTTTATTGCTGGGAGTCGTTTATTTAAAGAAGGCGTGTTAACTGTTCAAGATGAAAGTTCCATGCTAGTAGCACCAGCCTTGCAAATCGAAGCAAACCACCAAGTGTTAGATGCTTGTGCAGCTCCTGGTGGAAAAACGACACATATTGCTACCTTTTTAGAAGCACAAAAAGGTGGGATGGTGACTTCATTAGATATCCATCGTCATAAAGTAGCTTTAATTGAAGAAAATGCAGAACGTCTTCACGTTGCCGATGTAGTACGTGCGTTAGAATTAGATGCTCGCAAGGTAGCCGAAGAATTTTCGTCAGAAACATTTGACCGTATTTTAGTGGATGCTCCATGTTCAGGTCTAGGACTAATGCGTCGCAAACCGGATATTAAATACAATAAAAAACCAGCTGATTTTGAAAAATTACCTGAGATTCAATTGGCCATTTTAGAAAGTGTCGCCCCTACCTTGAAATCTAATGGTTTGTTAGTTTATAGTACGTGTACATTTGCACCAGAAGAAAATCAGGCAGTCGTTTATCGTTTCTTACAAAAGCATCCAGAATTCACATTAGTTGATATTCCAGTGAATGATGTGTTAAAACCAAGTATTGAGAACAAGATGCTGACAATTTATCCGCACCAGTATATGACAGATGGATTTTTTATCAGCTGTTTACGCAAAAAATGATGAGGTGAAAAATATGGAGATTCGTTATAAAAGTGATGTAGGAAAAAGGCGTAATACTAATCAAGATTACGCTGCCGTATTTACCAATCAAAAAGGATATACGTTAGCATTATTAGCAGATGGCATGGGTGGACATCAAGCTGGGGATGTTGCCAGCCACGATACAGTAGAAGAGATAGGCGCTAAATGGCAAGCCTCAGATATTTCAGATAGTGAAAAAGCTGCCCAGTGGCTAATTCAGCACATTCAAGCTGAAAATGAAACGATTTATCAACGAGGACAAGCTACACCTGAATTAAGTGGAATGGGAACGACATTGGAAGCAGTTGTCATTTTAGACGATCAGTTTACCTTGGCACACGTAGGGGATAGTCGAACATATTTATTACGTGAAAATGAGCTAATTCAACTAACGGAAGATCATTCCCTAGTGAATGCCTTGGTAAAATCAGGGGAAATTACGCTGGAAATGGCTGCTAATCATCCTCGCAGAAATGTAGTTACTCGTTCAGTAGGAATGCCGGGAACCGTGGAAGTGGATGTTGCCACGCATTTTATCGCTGACAATGATTACTTAATTTTATGCTCGGATGGCTTAACAAATATGGTCAGCGAAGAATTGATTTATGAATATATTGCAACAAGCGCTTGCTTAGATGAAGCAATTGAACGTTTAATTGATGCTGCAAATGAGCGTGGTGGCGTAGATAATATCACGGTATTATTGATGGACCTTGGAGGTGTCAGTCAATGATTGAGACGGGGAAAAAACTAAGCGGTCGTTATTTAATTTTAGGTAATATCGGTAGCGGTGGCATGGCAAATGTTTATTTAGCGCGTGACTTGATTTTAGATCGAGAAGTAGCCGTTAAAGTCCTACGCTACGACTTTCGAGAAGACACTGATGCTATTCGTCGTTTTCAGCGAGAAGCACTAGCTGCAACCGAACTTGTACATCCTAACATTGTTTCTGTCTATGATGTAGGCGAAGAAGACAATATGCAGTATTTAGTCATGGAATATGTTAAAGGCATGGATTTAAAACGTTATATCCAAACCCGCTACCCTATTCCATATCCAGAAATTGTGGATATTATGCAACAAATTCTTTCAGCTGTTGCTTTGGCACATCAACATCGGATTATTCATCGTGATTTAAAACCACAAAATATTTTGATTAACGAAGATGGTGTGGTTAAAATTGCGGACTTTGGGATTGCGATTGCTTTATCAGAAACATCGATTACGCAAACCAATACGATGCTTGGTTCTGTCCACTATTTATCACCTGAACAAGCACGTGGTAGCATGGCAACGAATCAATCCGATATTTATGCTATTGGAATCATTTTGTACGAAATGTTGACAGGTCGAGTGCCATTTGATGGTGAATCAGCAGTAACCATTGCTTTAAAACATTTTCAAGATGAAATTCCATCGATTCGTATTTACGATAAAGAAGTCCCGCAATCACTTGAAAACATTGTCTTAAAAGCCACTGCGAAAGAACAAAGTGATCGTTACAAAGAAGCCGATGAAATGCGTCGTGACATTGAAACAGCTCTTTCTCCAGAGCGCTTAAATGAACCATTATGGGAACCACATGCGATGTTGGATGAAACCAAAATTTTAACACCTATTTCAGAAGACACGCCGATGCCGGATTCATTTAAAGAAATGCCGACTCCTAAAAAAGAAATACCAGAACCAGAGCCGCAAGTACCGGTGAAGAAAAAGAGAAGAAAACGCTGGTTGCTTTTACCTCTCTTACTCTTTTTAGCAGTAGCGGGTTTGACTTATTACTTAGTATTTGGCGGTGGGCGCAATCAAGTAACTATTCCAGAAGTCGCAGGTTTAACAGAAGCGGCTGCACGGGAAACATTGCATGACGCCGGAATTGAAGTAGCCACAGAAACCAAAGAATTTCCAAGTAATCAAATTCCTGAAAATCATGTAGTGAAGACTGATCCTGAAGAAGGCGCGGTTATTAAACGAACTAAAGAAGTACTCTTATATATTAGTACCGGTAGTAAAAAAGTAGCAATGAAAGATTACGTTGGCCAAGAAAAAGATAAAGTGATTGCAGAATTAAAAGAACTTGGTTTTGACGAGAGTCAAATAACAATCGAAGAAGTTTATGATAATGATACACCTGCTAATGAAATTATGGACCAAACCCCTTCAGAAGGTGAAGAAGTTGTTCCTAAAGAGACAGAAGTTGAATTAACTGTCAGCAAAGGAGCAGAACCTGTCATGATGCCGAATTTATACGGTTATGGAGAGCGTGATGCTCGTGCAGAGTTGACGAATTATGGTCTAGGGAATAATTCAGTAACGATTGTCGAAGAATTTAGTGACATGAGTGCAGGTCTAGTTATCAAGCAAACACCAGAAGCCAATGCTGATATTATTCCTGGAGAAACAGAGATTACGTTGACAATCAGTAAAGGGCCAGAAACAGTGAAGATGCCTAACTTAATTGGTTACACAGAAACCAATGCCCGAAGTGAACTAGATGCTTCTGGTTTAGGCAATAACTCAGTGCATATTAGTGAAGTCTATAGCAACAATGAGGAAGGCACTATTGTCAAACAATCACCAGAAGCTGGTTCAGATATTTCACCAGGAGATGTGACCATTACGTTAGAAATTAGTAAAGGTCCAGAGCCACCTGAAACAATTGATTTACCAGATGTGACAGATATGACTGAATCGGCTGCAAAATCTTTATTAGAAAACCAAGACCTTTCTGTATCCACATCAGAAGAATATAGTGATTCTGTAGATAAAGGACGGGTAATCTCAATGGATCCTTCTGCAGGAACCTCTGTAGAAAAAGACGAGACAGTTCATCTAATTATTTCTAGCGGGAAAGAAGACGATGGTTCTTCTAGCTCTGACTCAGAAAGCAGTGAGACGACAACTTCTGAGAGTTCAAATGTAACTGGCGAAACATCCACAGATGAATAATAAGGGCAAGGATAAAGCGAAAGTTTAAACTTTTGTTTTATCCTTTTTTCTTTAGAGTCCTTCTTCTTTTCAAACTTCTGAAAATTCGCTATAATTAAGGTCAATATTAGTCAAGGGAGGTCGCGTTTAAATGGGTCATCAAAATACTTCTGATTTAATCGAAGCATATTTGAAGAAGATTCTTGAGGAAAGTGAAATGATAGAAATTCGTCGTGCAGAGATGGCAGATTTATTTAACTGTGTACCTTCGCAAATCAATTATGTCATCAATACTCGCTTTACTATTCAACGTGGGTATGCGGTTGAGAGTAAACGTGGTGGTGGAGGCTATATTCGAATTGAGAAAATTCAAATTGCGAATTATCATCATTTTTTAGAACAAGTCAATCAATTATTTGATAAAACAATCTCTGAAAAAGATGCGGTATCAATTATTCAGAAGTTATACGAAGAAGGTATTCTGTCAAAACGAGAAGGTAATTTATTACTGACGACAATTAGCAAAGCCGTTTTAGGAAAATCAGCGGAAGAAAATATCATTCGTGCGTCAATTATGCACGGGATTTTAGAACGATTAAGTTATGAAGATAAGGAGTGAGTGCGATGGATGAACTATTTACACAACGAGCAAAAGCGGTGCTGGCCATTGCTCAAGAAGAAGCAAAATACTTTAAACATCAATCTGTAGGTTCAGAACATATTTTATTAGCATTAATTATCGAGCAAGATGGCATTGCCGGCAAAACATTGCGCGAAATGCGTGTAAATGAAAATGATATTCGGGAAGAAATCGAACATTTAACCGGTTATGGTTCAATGAAAGAATATCCAACAGGGGGCTTTTTACCCTATTCTCCACGAGCAAGACAAATTTTTGCCTATGCTGGCGATGAAGCAAAACGTTTGGGTGCCCAACAAATTGGCACGGAGCACTTACTCCTCGGTTTATTACGTGATGAAGAAATTTTAGCGTCACGTATTATGTTGAATTTAGGAATGAGCTTGGCAAAAATGCGCCAACTATTGAAGAAAAAAATGGGCGTACAATCAAAAAGCAATGCAAGCCGACGTCGCCCGCAACAACGTCAACAACCGCAACAAGAAGGGACACCAACCTTAGATTCATTGGCTCGCGATTTAACGAAATTAGCTCGTGAACAACGCTTAGATCCTGTAGTCGGACGTAGCAAAGAAGTCAAACGTTTGATTCAAATTCTTAGCCGTCGTACCAAAAACAATCCTGTTTTAGTCGGCGAACCAGGTGTTGGTAAAACTGCCATTGCGGAAGGCTTAGCACAAAAAATCGTAAATGGTGAAGTACCAAAAGACATGCAGCAAAAACGTCTGATGATGTTGGACATGGGTGCATTAGTTGCAGGTACCAAATATCGTGGTGAATTTGAAGATCGCATGAAGAAAATCATTGATGAAATTTATCAAGATGGTCAAATCATTCTCTTTATTGATGAATTACACACATTAATTGGTGCTGGTGGAGCAGAAGGTGCGATTGATGCATCGAATATTTTAAAACCAGCCTTAGCCCGTGGTGAATTACAAACCATTGGTGCAACAACGTTAAATGAATATCAAAAATATATTGAAAAAGATTCAGCACTTGAACGTCGTTTTGCTCGAGTACAAGTCGATGAACCAACTCCAGAAGAAGCAGAAGAAATTCTAAAAGGGTTGCGCCCTCGTTATGAAGAACATCATGGTGTGGAAATTACTGATGATGCGCTCCATGCAGCAGTTCAACTATCG
Source organism: Enterococcus sp. DIV2402 (assembly GCF_017426705.2). Classification (NCBI taxonomy): domain Bacteria; kingdom Bacillati; phylum Bacillota; class Bacilli; order Lactobacillales; family Enterococcaceae; genus Enterococcus; species Candidatus Enterococcus lowellii. The sequence continues at coordinate 517,920 of NZ_CP147251.1, forward strand.
GTTCGTTACATTAATTCGCGTCAACTACCAGATAAAGCGATTGATTTAATGGATGAATCAGCTGCAAAAGTTCGTTTGGATAAAGCAGATGAAGTTTCTGAGGCGGCATTATTGCAAGAAGAATTAATGAAATTGGCAGAAGAAAAAGAAGCTGCCATTCGTCAACAAGATTTTGAAACAGCCGCACGTTTACGCCATCGTGAAAAAGAAGTTAGCCAAAACTTGGCTGAAGTAACTTTTGTAGAAGTTAAAGAAGCCACTGGTTATGAAAACAGCGTGACAGCAGAAGATGTCGCAGCCGTTGTATCACAATGGACAGGTGTTCCATTACAACAAATGGAGAAAAAGGAAAGTGAACGCTTGTTAGATTTAGAAAAAATCTTACATCAACGTGTGGTAGGTCAAGATGAAGCAGTACAAGCTGTTTCTCGTTCCATTCGCCGTGCACGTAGTGGTTTGAAAGATCCGAATCGTCCAATCGGCTCCTTTATGTTCTTAGGTCCAACTGGTGTTGGTAAAACAGAATTAGCTAAAGCCTTAGCCGAAGCGATGTTTGGTAGCGAAGATGCCTTAATTCGTGTAGATATGTCAGAGTTTATGGAAAAATATAGTACAAGCCGTTTAATTGGGTCACCTCCAGGTTATGTCGGCTATGATGAAGGTGGACAATTAACTGAAAAAGTTCGTTCAAAACCGTATTCAGTAATTTTGCTAGATGAAGTTGAAAAAGCACATCCAGACGTCTTTAATATTTTGTTACAAGTTTTAGATGATGGACATTTAACCGATTCTAAAGGTCGTCGGGTTGATTTTAGAAATACAATTTTGATTATGACTTCCAATATCGGTGCCACAGAATTACGTGAAGAGAAAAATGTCGGCTTTAATGTAGTAGATGCTTCTAAAGACTATACCGCAATGCAAAAACGTATCTTAGAAGCGTTGAAGAAAGCTTACCGACCAGAATTCTTAAATCGAATTGATGAAACAGTGGTATTCCGTTCATTAGATAAAGACGAAATTCATGAGATTGTGAAAATCATGAGCCGTTCAATTATTAAACGCTTGGCAGAACAAGACATTCAATTAAAAATCACGCCAGCTGCACTTGATGTGATTGGTAAAGCTGGTTTTGATCCAGAATACGGTGCTCGTCCAATCCGTCGTGCATTGCAAAAAGAAGTAGAGGATCGCTTGAGTGAAGCCTTACTTTCTGGACAAATACATTTAGGCAACCAAGTAACAATTGGTGCGTCAAAAGGAACAATTACCTTAAACGTAAAAGAACCAAAGACAGATAAAGTGTTGCAAAACGTATAAATAAAAATCGCGTGACCCAAATAATTAGGTTACGCGATTTTTTTATTCAAACGATTGCTCTTTTTGTAAACTACCGTCCATTTTATAGATTTTCAAGTGGCTCTCTTTGTTATCAGCGATTTCTTTTCCACGTTTAATGGCTTCTTCTTTAGTATCGAAACGTTCACTTGCTCGTTTCGCACCTTCAGAAATAACAAGCCATTCATTATCTTGGTATTTCACCGTAACGGCTGCGTCTAATAATCGTGCATTTTCTGGATTTGCCTCATGTTTGTCGGTTTTCGTCGGATTTTTTTCCTGTGCAAAGTCATGTCGTTCTTGTTCGGTTGCGTCAGCTATCCATTTTTTTGCTTGACTAATCGCAATTGGAATGGCACGCTCTTCAGGATAATGATCTGCTAATAAAGCATTCCCAATTGCAATGGCTTTTTTTCTGGTCAACTTTTCTAGATTTTTCATTGAAGCCGGATAATCTTGCATACTCCAAGGCATATCAAATTCCTCCTAAATTAAGTGACTAATCTAACATCCATCTTGTCTTTAGTCTAACAAAAAAGATTAGTTTTGAACAATATTCCGAGATTGACTTACAATTAGTAAGCATATTTATTGGCTTTATTGAAAAATTAGTTATAGTTAAAGGAAGAAAAGATTAAAAGGGGTTAGAGATATGACAATGAATGAAAATAAGATTCTATTTGGATTAGACACATTTGGTGATGTTGCGTATCACGATGAAACCAAAGAAAGTTTGAGTTACGCAGAATCGTTACGTATGATTGTTGAAGAAGGGAAGCTGGCAGATCAACTAGGAATTGATGTGATTGCTTTAGGTGAACATCATCGTAAGGAATATTCAATTTCCAGTCCAGATACTGTTTTAGCTGCGTTAGCTACTGTCACAGATAATATTATTTTAGGGACAGGTGTAACAGTTTTAAGTTCAGACGATCCAGTACGAGTATTTGAACGTTTTGCGACAGTTGATGCATTGTCTAATGGACGTGCGCAAATTATTTTAGGACGCGGTTCATTTACAGAATCATTCCCGTTATTTGGTTATGATTTAAATGATTACAATGAATTATTTGAAGAAAAAATCGCAATGTTTAATGAACTATTAAAAAATGAATCCGTCACTTGGAAAGGCAACTTTACCCAATCACTAACTAATGTTCACATTTATCCAAAAACGGAAAAAAGATTAGACGTTCAAGTAGGCGTAGGTGGTTCACCCGATTCAATTATTCGAGCAGCAAAATATGGTTTTCCAGTCATGCTAGCTATTATTGGTGGTGAACCAGCACGTTTCCGTCCGTATATTAATTTATACCAACAAGCGGCGAAAAAATTTGGTCAACCTAATCATCCAGTAGGTATGCATTCGCATGGTGTAATTGCTGAGACGGATGAAGAAGCACAAGAAATTGCTTGGAAATACATGAAAAAATCGATGGATCAAATTGGTTCTGAACGTGGTTGGGCACCAATGACTCGGGAGCGTTTTGATTTTGAAGTGATAGAAGGTTCGTATTATGTAGGTAGTCCTGAAACAGTCGCACAAAAAATTGCTCATATGATTCAAACAGTGGGAGTTAATCGTTTTGACCTGGTTTATGGTGCTGGGGGACAATTACAAAAAGATCGTTTCCGTACGATTCAGTTATATGGTGAAAAAGTTGTACCGCGTGTCAAAGAATTACTTGGACAATAGAAAAAGTAGAGTCCTAGGCAATATCTTGGTATTTCCGAGGTGCTTACTTCTTTTTAAATGTTGATAAATCAATATTTTATTGAGAGATATCGGTAAATGATAGGTAGTTACTGAGTGATTACTTAGGATGAAAATAGGTCGCTAGTTTGTTTTTAGAACAAGATAGCGGCTTATTTTTAGTGAACTTAACTAAAAAATGACCTCTAAATGTTTAGAGGTCAAGTTGTAGAGAAAAGTAAAAGTTATAATAGTGTTCTTTTTCTACACTAAAATAGTATCATGCTGCATTTCATTCGTACATTACATGAATTTAGTTTTTTTTGTCATTTTTTTTATTCTTCTGAAATCATTAGTCCACGTTCTAAAAAATAATATTTCTCTAAAACCCCTTGATACAACATTGGTAATTCAGGATGTTCTGTTAACAAATCATTATATTGTGGCAATAATAAACGGAAACTTTGCGTCAACGAGTGCGCTTCTTTTGACACAGCAATTGGTGGGAAAAATAATGTACCACTGAATAAAGAACAACAGCAATGAATGCGATGAAGTTCTTGCAGTACCTCACTAAAATTAATAGGATTTAGGTTGGTATGTGCGTATAAAGCAAAAGACAGTGTCTCAGCCATTTCTTTTTTCATCCAGAGTGGTTCTAACCCAATTAATTGTCGCCATAAAAACATACTGCCGCGTTCATTTAACTGGAATGTTGGCTGATAATAGGCAGTTTTAGGTGGTTGCCAGATCTCTAACCAGAGTGGACGAATGGTACAAATTTCTTCATAGCGATGCCACCAATCGATGGGTGAAAAATGAAAAGGTGGATCGGCAAGCAACGAGACAAAAAAAGTTAACCAACGAATTTGCATTTCGTCGCCTTTTAAAACAGGATGGTGCATAAAGGACAATTCTAAATGATAATTTTGTAAAATTGGTTGTAATTGGTGCACACGTCGTTGAAAAGTCGCTGCACTTAAATGCATTTCTTGTTGTAACTGAGTCGCAGAACGATACGGATGACGTAAAACTTTCAATAGAAGTTGAAAGGACTCACTACGGTGCAACAAGGTACTAAAAAAAAGCTGCGCATGTTCTTTGGCATAGATACCGTGGATTTCGTCTTTTTTTATGTAGAAGCCAATTCCTGTTGAACGATTATACGCATCTTGTTGCCACTCTTGTAAGGCACGACGGATAGTTCCAGGTTTTTTATTGACGTGGAAGGCTAAAGTTGTTAACGAATATGGATTCGTTTCTTGTAAATAACCAAAAATTTGATAGATTAATTGATCGGGTTTTTCTAACAATAACTTGAACATATCATCACCTCATTGCAAACATATCATAAGATGTTTTCTAGACAAAAATTCCTTAACGGCTATTTTGCACACTTAATGTGCTAAAAACCTGCTTAATTAATCGTAATTCGTTTAATTACGTAGTTTTTAGTCCAAAAAAGCAAGAAATTATAGCCAATAAGCACTATTTTCTCTTAGTAAGAGCGAATTTCCAGGGGTTTGTTTTTAGCGACTCATTCTATAAATACGAAGATAACGCGGTTTTTCTTTTTTTCTTAGATTTCATAAGGCATAAAATTTCCTCATAATGCGTCTTGCGTAAAAGAAAAAAGTACTTCTGATGGTTTAATCAGAAGTACTTTCAAAGCGTAGGGTGAGACAAAATAGGTTTTCCTTTGAAGAAGCGGTAATCGTGCCATGTAATTCAGTCACCATTTTCTTGGTATAAAACAACCCTAATCCCGAACCGTTTTGATTGGTTCGACTAATGTTATCCGTATAAAAAGGCTCAAAGATGCGATTAGTTGCTAAGGTAGAACGGTCGGTATCGTTGCAAAAGGAGATTTTCAAGTGGTTATTTTCTTCTTCGTAGTGAAGGGCAGCCCTGCTTTGTCCGTAACGTAAAATATTTTGGATGAGATTTTCGATGATTCGTTGAAACTTTTGTTCATCAGTAATGAGCCAATAAGTAGGGCAATCTGTTGGAAAATCAACTTGAATACCTTGTTTTTCAAAATTTTCGTAATAGCTTAAAAAGATGGTTTCAATTGTTTGAATGACTTCAATTTTTTGCCAATTCATTTGCTCTGAATCAATGGTGAATTTAGCTAATTCATAGAATTCATTCGTCAGTACAATCAACCGTTCAACCGATGTCTCAATTTGTATCAGATGTGTTGGATTTAGCTCTTGCTCATTTTGCAATAACTGCAGGTATCCTTTAATCGCAGTTAGAGGCGTTCGTAAATCGTGGGAAACGCTGGTAATGGCATGTTGAATCGTTTGTTCAGTCACATTTAGCTGTTCTCTTTCTGCTTCATAGGTATCAATCATCGTGTTTAATTCATCAACTAAATTCACCAAATCAGGTTCATAAAAAGTATTAAAAAGACGACTGCCATATTTTGATGTTGTTGGGATATTATGAACAGATTTAGTTAATAAGCGTATCTCTCTTTTTAAGAAAAAAAGATATAGCACTAATCCAATCAGTAATAAACTTAAAATCACAACCATAATTGCCTCCAGACTAGTCAAATTTAAATCCAATTCCCCAAACAGTTTTAATATACGATTGATTGGATAAATTAATCTTTGCTCTTAAATTACTGATGTGTACATTAATCGTTTTGTCGCTATCATAATACGGCTCTTCCCAGATTGTTTCGTAAATATTTTGTCTACTAAAAACTTTTTGCGGATAAGTTAAAAAAAGCGTGAGTAATTGAAACTCCTTCATTGTTAGATTGACGGGTTGATTCGCTACGCTCACTTCATGGGTTTCTAGATCTAGTTCGATGTCTTGGTAGACGATTTTTTGAGTATTTTGAGTGTATCTTTGGTGGCGTAACTGGATTTGAATTCTAGCGAGTAACTCAGCTAAATCAAATGGTTTGATCAGATAATCATCTGCGCCATTTTGCAACAAATGGACACGTTCTTGAACATCTTTTTTGGCTGAAATTACAATTACTGGTACGGAAGACAATTGACGAATGTTTGTTAACAAGGCTTCACCAGTCATACCTGGCAGCATTAAATCCAATAAAATTAAATCAACGGCTGTTTGTTGTAATAAGAGTTTGCCTTCTGTTCCAGAAAAAGCGGATAAAATTTGATAATTGGCTTTTTCGAGGCATGCTTTTAACATTTCTTGAATCGCTGGATCGTCTTCCACGACTAAAATTTTGGTCATTTGTTCACCTACTTGATATCTGTTTTATGAAATAATAGGACGCCTACTAAAAACGATAGCACAATTGTTGAAATTGCTACAAGCAGAATCATTGGATATTGGTCGATTGTCGCTAATTGTGTAAAATCTTTATATAATAAATGAGTTTGTACAACCCAATCAACTAAAAAAGTTAATTGCGGAATTTTATAAAAGAGTCCTGGTAAAAAACCCATGATTACAGTATAAGACAGACAATAAATCATAGAAACCCCGATATGGCGACTTCCAAATGCAATCATCAAATAAATGGATGAATTAGCTAATAAAATAAATAATTGGACTACTAATGTATAAAAAGCATAACTATAGTAATTGAAGGAAACAGGATTGTGACCAAACCCAAAAAGGAGACTAAATATTCCGATTCCTAGAGTTGTCATGATGAATAGACTCAATAAAATAATGAAAATAACCGTTAGAAACTTCGATAAATAAACTTTTTCACGACTGACACCTAAGGAAAGAGCATTGCGAATTGTTCCATTTTGAAATTCTTCACCTACTGAAAAACTAATAAAGATTGCAAAAATAGTAAAGAGAACAAAACTATTTTTTTTCGCCATTAAAATCCCAGTAGCACCATTGATAACAACGTCTGTCGTTAGTTCTAAGCTGTTGCCATTTTCCACCAGAAAAAAGCTATTTATGCCTTCTAGTAGGGGTGTTAGTATACATAGAATTAAAATAAAGAGTAGTTTTTTACTGTGAATTAATTTAATTTTTTCTGCAACTAATAAACGACTCATTGGGCACCTCCAATTAAATCCATAAAATAATTTTCTAACGTTTGATTAACTACATCGATTTTTGTCACCGCAATATCTTGCTGTACTAGGGCTTGGTTGATTTGACTAATCTGTTCGTTATGATCAAAAATCCGAAAAGTTCCTGTATCAACTAAACGATAATTTTGAATATTTAATTGGTTAAAAACTACAATTGCTTGTTCGGGATTGTCCACGCATAAAGCAATGTATTTTTTTGTTTCTGTTTCTAACTGTTCTTTTGACATTTCTTTGATTAATTTTCCATTGTGAATAATGCCATAATGAGTGGCGATTTCAGATAATTCACTTAATAAGTGGCTAGACAAGATAACCGTTAAGCCTTTTTCTGTGACTAATTGTTTTAGCAACTCTCTAATTTCAACAATTCCTAAAGGATCTAAGCCATTCATTGGTTCATCTAAAATGAGTAACTCTGGATTAGTTACTAAGGCCATAGCAATCGCTAACCGTTGTTTCATACCAAGTGAATAATTTTTGACTTTCTTTTTCTCAGCACTATTTAATTTGACTAAAGCTAAGAGGTCCTCAATTTGACGTTCGCTGACGCCACCATAAGCAACTTGAATTTGCATATTTTGTTTGCCTGTTAAATCTAAATACAATGCCGGTGTTTCAATAGATTGACCGATTTTTCTGCGAGCAGCTAATAACTCCTTGCGCGTATGCCCGCCAAATAGGCTAAGCTCCCCACTGGTTGGATGAATCAAACCCATTACAGCGCGCATGAAGGTTGACTTTCCAGCACCATTTTCACCGATTAATCCGTAAATCATGCCTCGACGAACAGTGACATTGACATTATCTAGAGCATGTTGGTGCTTATAGGTCTTAGTTAATTGATTGGTTTTTAAAATAATTTCTGCCATATGTTATTCTCCTTTGATTAATAGCTATACTGACTATATCAGCTAGCAATAAAAACTCTCCCAATAAAGTATAAAGAAAAGGTAAATTTTTATACAAAAAAAGAGTTAGAACGTTCTTACTTAGAAGTTCTAACTCCATTCATTAATCAATTAAGGCTTGATTTAAGTCATCGAATTTTTCATTATGAGAAGAAACCATGCCATGTCCATAGCTTTCAGGGTCAAGATATTGCTTGATTTGATTGACGCTCAAAGCTGCTTCTTGAAAGGCACCAGCTAACAAATAGACTTTTCCTTTTGAAAATTGAATATCACCTGCTGCAAAACAACCAGGAATATTAGTAATTGTCGGCTCATCACAAGACAAATAAAAATCTTGCTCGCGGTTAAATTCAAAAGAAAGCTTATCTAAAAATGAACTATCACGATCATGTCCGTGTTGTACTAAAAGATGATCAGCAGTTAAAGTGGTATGATCGTCTAACAAGAGTTCCATTCGTTGCGCAGGATTTTGACGAATCGCACGAATATCACTTGCTAGAACTACTTTTCCACCATTTTCTTTAAAAGAGGTGACAGAAGCTTCATGGGCTTTTAGCTTTTCACCACGATAGATAATGGTCACATTATCTGTAAATTTTAAGCATTCATTAGCATAATCAACCGCCCCATCACCACCACCAGAAACAATCATATGTGTATCTTTTAAAATACGATAGTCTGGAAAGGCGTAATAGACATGGTCTTGAACGGCTGTATCAATCGGTACAGTTAATTTTTTAGGGGAAACAATCCCACCACCAATTGCAAATAACACCGTACGGCAAGGGTGAATGCGTCCTTGTTCATCTTCAACATAGAAGACGTTCTCTTCTTTAGTAATTTCTACAGCTTTGGAGCTTGTGTAGAAGTTTGCGTTAAACGTTTGGGCTTGTTGGATTAAGTTCGTACGTACATCAATCCCACGTGTTGCAGGAAGTGCGCCGACATCCCAAACAAATTTTTCTGGATAAAAATTGATTTTTCCACCGAGCTCGTCTTGTGCTTCAAGCACTGTTACAGTTAAATCACGAAGACCTGCATAAAAGGCAGCATACAACCCAGCTGGACCGCCACCAATAATTACCACATCAACCATTGATTGTGTCATCGAATCCCTCTTTCTATTCCTCACCATACATTTCGTCAATTAATAATTCCATACCCGCTAATGATTGGTAGCCATAACCAAACATGTAGTTGTAATCAACTGAATACACTTGTTTATTTTTAACTGCTTTCATGCTTGATAATTTTTCATTGCTTAACACAGCATCAATCATGTCGTTCTTTTTCGTGCCGGCTGTCGTTGTTGTCCAGTCAGGAACGATTAACACGTCAGGGTCTGTTTCAATTAATGTTTCTAAAGAAACATCGCCTTGCACATCACGCAATACGTTATCTAAACCAATCATATCAAACATCGAGTTAAAGAAACTTTCGCCATAAGCAGGATAAATAGATACTTCACTTGGATCACTCATAAACAATATAACAAAGCTTTGATCTTTGCCAACTTCTTTGACACGATCTTTTAAATGTTGTTCACGCTCTTTTAGATCTGCTTTGAAGCTTTCGGCAGCAGGCTCGACATCAAAGATTTTTCCTAAGTTATCAATGTCATTGTAAACAGATTCGAAGGTAGCATTTTGAGTAGATGTTTCTTGTACATAAGTTGGAATCCCCATTTCATTAATGGAGTCGACAGTTCCATTACCCCATTCGGCGTTATCAAATAAACCACCACGACCAAAAATCAAATCAGGGTCAACACTCAAGGCCGTTTCTTTATTGATGTACCCATCTGATAGATGATTTAATTCATCAAATTCAGCTTTCACATCTGGATCATCCATGCCAAACACGGCTCCCACACCGGCAATCTTATCTTTCAAACCTAAGTGTAACAATAACTCTGCTGCTGGGCGAGTATTTGCTAAGACGCGTTCGGGCGCTTTGTCAAACACTTGATCTTTTTCAGTCCATTCTGTACCACCTTCAACTTTTGTGACGTTTTTGATGGTTAGGGGATACTTGTTATCCGTTGAGCTTGTGCTATCTGTTGCATCATTTGTATTTCCACAGCCGCTTAATGTAAAGACAAAGGCTGTTGCTAAAAGAGTTAATGTTTTTTTCATCTAAGTTCCACCTATTCTAAATATAATAATGAAATGCTAAATGTTCTGTAATTGGGTTGCGGTAAACGACACAGCGAATCCCGTACAATTCTTCAATTAATGTTTCTGTAAAAATTTCTTCCGGCGTACCGGCAGCGATAATTTCACCATTTTTCATCGCAAAAACGTAATCGCAATAAGCTGCGGCTAAATCTAAATCATGTAAAGCCGCTAAAATACCGATATTCAGGTTTTTGACGCTTTCCATCAATTCTAATTGGTAACGAATATCTAAATGATTTGTAGGCTCGTCCAAAATTAAAAATTCTGGTTGCTGTGCCAGTGCACGTGCTAAAATCACCCGTTGTTTTTCACCACCAGAAAGAGAAAGAAAGCTTTCATCACGGTAATCTGTTAAGCCCATTTCGTGTAAGGCATGTTCAACAATGTCGTAATCTTCTTGAGAATCAGTTTCTAACAAACGTTTATGAGGAGTTCGACCTAATAAAACCATTTGAAAAACCGTAAAATCAAAACTTAATTCATTAAATTGACCAACCACACTCAGTTTTTGCGCCACCTTTTTAGCAGGGGTATGCAGTAAATCCATCTCGTTATAAACAATCTTTCCTGTTGTCGGTACTAAACCTTTATAAATTGTTTTTAGCAAGGTTGATTTGCCACTCCCATTTGCACCAATGATGCCTACGAACTGATTAGTCTCCATGGAAAGAGAGAGTTGTTGAATGATATCTTTTTTCCCTAATTTGACTGACAAATTTTGTATTTCTAACATCCCTAACCTCCAAAACGATATTCTTTTTTAAGAATAATATAGATAAAAATCGGTGCGCCGATAATTGCTGTTAAGATACCAATTGGTAAATCTGTATTTGGTAATAACACACGAGACAATAAATCGGTCCAAACTAAAAATAAAGCACCTACAAATCCAGACATTGGCAATAATTTTTTATGGTCGGAACCATACACACCACGCACGATATGGGGAATAATTAAACCAACAAAACCAATCATGCCGGAGTTCGCTACAATTAGACCTGTTAGCAATGAAGCAATCACCATATAAAGCTTGCGATAGGTTGCTAAGGGAATGCCTAAGGTCACGGCCGCTTCATCACCTAAAAGCATCGTGTTTAACACTCGAAATTGGAAGGAAAAGAATACACTCACCAACATTGTGACGATAGCTAGAAGAGGTAATTTGCCCCAACTTGCGGAAGCCAAACTTCCCATCGACCAAAACGTGACTGTTTTCATTCCTTCTGCATTATTTGCTAAAAAGACAATCAAACTAGAAATTGATCCGAAAATAGAATTGATCACGGTACCTGATAAGACCAGCTTAATTGAAGTCATTTTACCGCCAAAACTAGAAAGCAAAAGAACAAAAAAAGTTGCCAATAGTGCGCCTAGAAACGCGCTAAACGATAAACTAATTTGTGAAAAAATACTAGCCGTTCCAAAGCCAACCATAATAGCAAAGGTCGCTCCCAGAGAAGCTCCAGAAGAAATTCCTAAAATATACGGATCAGCCAAAGGATTTTGGACCACCGCTTGCATGACCGTGCCACTAATCGCTAACCCACAGCCAATAAAAATGGCAGCTAAAACTCGTGGCGTACGAACAAACCAAATAATATTGATTACGGATTGATTGACATTATCAATCGAACCGAGTGCTCCGTGAGTTGTTTTATATAAAAGGATTTGCCAAATATCAGTAAACGAAATATCGGCTTGGCCATTTCCTAATGAAAACAAAATGGAAAAAATAAAAAGTGCAACGAATCCCAATGTGATAGAAAACTGCGCATTGCGTGGGAGAGTGGGTTTATTAATTGTTTTTGCTAATTGCAAAGAGTCACCTTCTGTTCTGCTTAACTTAATGAGAATTCCTTCTTTTAAATGAGAACGATTCTCATTGTCAGCTATATTAACACGCAATTTTTTATTTTTCAATCTATTTTTTTGTGAATTATTCAAATTTTCTGTTTTTTTTATTCCATCAAGATAAATATTTTCGACCATTGGCTTTTTATTTTTGAAAGAGTATCATTAAAAGAAAAGGCTTTATTTTGAAGCATTTTAAAGGAAAGGAGGAAGAAAGAATGAAAGGTCTCTTGTATTTTCTAGTCATTATCTTTGCAAACACGATTGGTTCTGTTTCAGGTATGGGCGGTGGCGTAATTATCAAACCGGTGTTGGATTTTATAGCACTGGATTCAGTGGTTGCCATTTCTTTTTATTCGACAGTCGCTGTGTTTGTCATGTCGATTGTTTCAACCTATCGCCAAGTTAAAAACGGGATGTCCATGCGTTTTGACTTAGTTAGTTGGATTTCATTAGGTGCCGTTTTGGGTGGTATTTTTGGAAATCTTTTATTTGAAGCGTTGTTGCATGTAGCAGACGAAAAGCTGGTTCAATTGCTTCAAATCATTTTGACAATAATCACCTTGCTATTTGCTTTTTTCTATTCTCGTTATGAATGGAAAAATTTTACGTTGGAGGGCATTCCTTGGTATCTTTTGTGCGGATTGATTTTAGGATTTCTTGCCAGTTTTTTAGGAATTGGTGGGGGACCGATCAATGTATCAGTTTTGATGTTAATGTTTGCAATGCCGATTAAAGATGCAACAGTGTATTCGATTTGTACGATTTTCTTTTCACAGCTTTCTAAATTAGTCACGATTGCTTCGTCGACAGGTTTCGCGAGATATGATTTAACCATGCTGTGGTTTGTTGTGCCAGCAGCTATTTTAGGTGGTTTATTGGGCGCAAGAGCGAGTCGCATGTTTTCTGCCAAAAAGGTGACGATTATCTTTCAAGGAATTATTTTATGTGTTTTATTAATTAACATTTATAACGCAAGTCGTTTATTTTAATAAAAATAATATTATTTTTTCACAAAGTTAAAATAAATGCGCAAAGAAAGCACTTTTTTAAGCCTATTTATTGCAATTCCGCAAAAAAGGAATATCATTGATAATGAAGAAGTGTGAGTGAACGATTTAGGGAAAAAATTACTGAGAAACGATTATTTTTTAAAGAAATTATTAGCAAGAGTAATTTGTAACAAATTACGTAATTTTAGTACTATTTCATGGGTTCACGCACAGATTTAATTATCTTTATTTTGATTAAAATAAAGAAGAGGAGGAATCATTATGGATATTGTTACATTAGCTCGAATCCAGTTTGCGATGACAACTGTATTCCACTATTTCTTTGTACCCTTTTCTATCGGTACAGGATTAGTTGTTGCAATTATGGAAACTCTCTATGTGACGAAAAAAGATGAATTTTACAAAAAAATGGCGAAATTTTGGGGAAATATATTCTTACTGAGTTTTGCAGTAGGGGTAGTGACAGGACTTATTCAAGAATTCCAATTTGGCATGAACTGGTCAGAATATTCTCGTTTTATGGGAGACATTTTTGGTGCACCATTAGCCGTGGAAGCCTTACTTGCTTTCTTCTTGGAATCAACATTCTTAGGTTTGTGGATGTTTACTTGGGATAAAGTTAGCCCTAAATTACACGTTGTTTTTATGTGGTTGGTTTTCGTAGGGTCAATGATGTCAGCATTCTGGATTTTAGTTGCCAATAGTTTCATGCAACATCCAGTAGGTTATACAATCAACAATGGTCGTGCGGAAATGAATGATTTCGTGGCCTTAGTTACTAATCCGAAAGTAATGTATGAGTTCTCTCATGTTATTGCAGGGGCGATTACGTTAGGTGGGATTGCTGTGGCTGGGATGGCGGCTTTTCGTTTATTGAAGAAAAACAGCTTAACAGAGCTTAGTCGTACCGTATATCAAAAATCATTACGTGTCGGTTTATGGGTCGGTTTAGTTGGTTCAGTTGCGGTATTAGCAGCAGGAGACTTCCAAATGAAAGCAATGTTGGAAACACAACCAATGAAATTTGCAGCAGCAGAAGGATTGTATGAAGATTCAGAAGATCCCGCAGCCTGGACGCTAGTTGCATGGATGAATGAAAAAGAAAAAGAACGTGTCTTTGGTATTGAAGTACCGTATATTTTAAGTATTTTATCTTATCATGAATTATCAGGTTCAGTAGATGGAATGAACACCATCAATGAACGATTAATTGAAGAATATGGAGAAAGAAATTACTTCCCACCAGTTAATGCTTTATTCTGGAACTTCCGCGTAATGGCAGGGTTTGGGATGTTAATGTTGATGGTCTCAATAGTTGGCTTATTCTTCACACGGAAGAAGAAACCAATTCTCTACGAAAAGCCGTGGATGCTTTGGATTGTGGCATTGACTACTTTTGCACCATTCTTAGCAAATACAGCTGGTTGGTTATTAACAGAGTTAGGTCGTTATCCTTGGACTGCTTACGGATTATTTACAATTGAAGAAAGTGTGTCACCAAACGTTTCAGCAACATCCTTACTCATTTCAAATATTTCGTACTTTACGTTATTTACTATTCTAGGTTCTATTATGGTGTATTTAGTTGTTCGTACATTGAAAAAAGGACCCGATGCATTAGAAGCTGCAGAACATGAAGAACCTACAATCGATCCATTTGCAGGAGGTGCTTTTAATGAGTAATCTACAATTATTTTGGTACATTTTAATTGGTGTCTTGTTTGCAGGCTTCTTCTTCCTCGAAGGATTTGACTTTGGGGTTGGGATGTCTGTGAAAACACTAGCACACAATGAAAAAGAAGAAGATCAATTGATTGAAACAATTGGACCGGTTTGGGATGGAAATGAAGTGTGGTTAGTTACTGCAGGAGGCGCAATGTTTGCATCGTTTCCATACTGGTATGCGTCGCTATTTAGTGGTTATTATCTGATTTTGTTACTCGTATTAGTCGGTTTAATTATTCGTGGAGTATCGTTTGAATTCCGTCACCACATGCCAGCTGACAAACGTTGGATTTGGGGCTGGACATTAAGTATTGGGAGTTTAATTGTGCCATTTTGTTTTGGCTTACTTTTCACTAGTTTAGTGCAAGGTATGCCGATTAATGCCAACGGTGATTTAAGTGCAACCTTTACGGATTACGTTAATCCTCTTTCAATTGTAGGTGGGGTAGCATTAACCTTATTATCTTATTTACATGGATTAAACTATATTTCATTAAAAACAACTGGACCAATTCGTACGCGTGCGCGTAACTATGCCCAAGCGTTATATGGAGTTGCGTATGTTGGACTTGCGGCTTTTGCAATCTTGTTGTACTTTAACACTGATTTCTTTGAAGTTCGTTTGACATCAACAGTTATCTTCCTAGCGTTAATGGTTATTTTAACAGTTGTCGCAAACTTAGCCTTGTTTAAAGGAAAAGAAAAAACAGCTTTCCTTGCAAGTGGTTTAACATTGGTGTCACTAGTGGCATTGTTATTTACAGGGTTGTTCCCTCGTTTGATTATTAGTTCAATTAGTCCAGAATACGATTTATTAATTGAAAATGCCTCTTCTTCACCATATACGTTAAAAATTATGAGCTTTGTAGCAATTGGCTTATTACCATTTGTTTTAGGTTATACAATTTGGTCATATTATATCTTTAGAAAACGTATTAAACACACAAATGTAGCGGGGTACTAATCTTATGATGGACAAAGCGATTCTCGGTTTGCCCAATATTCGAAAAATTATGGGGATGCTTGCAGGGCTTTCAGCCTTGCAAGCCCTCTTTATAATTGGGCAAGCTTATACATTAGCAACAGTTATCACGAATTTATGGAGTGGCGAAAAAATCACCGATCAATATTTGATGATTGGTGCTTTTGCTGTGATTTATTTTGCACGCCATGGTGTGACTTTTTTACGTGATAAATTATTGGATCATTATTCAGCTGAACAAGCGAGTTATTTGCGTCAGCAGTTATTAGAAAAAATCTTCCGTGTTGGGCCCCAAATTGTCCAAAAACAAGGAACAGGAAATATGACTACCATGGCGTTAGACGGAATTGGTAAAGTTGAAAATTATATTCACTTGATTTTAGCAAAAATGATGAATATGACGATTATTCCTTGGCCAATTTTGGCAGTGGTGTTCTTTTTAGATATTGAATCGGGAGTTGTCTTGTTGTTGGTTTTCCCATTAATTATTATTTTTATGATTATTTTAGGATACGCCGCACAAGCCAAAGCCGATCGACAATACAAAGCTTTTCAAATTTTATCCAATCATTTTATCGATTCTTTGCGAGGAATTGATACATTGAAGATGTTTGGTTTGAGTAAAAAATATGGCAAAAGTATTTTTAAAACAAGTGAGCAATTTCGTAAGGCAACAATGAGTACCTTACGTATTGGGATTTTATCAACCTTTGCGTTAGATTTCTTTACGACGTTATCAGTGGCGATTGTGGCGGTATTGTTAGGGCTACGTTTAATTGAAGGTGGCATTTTATTGTTTCCAGCATTAACGGTTTTAATTTTATCACCAGAATATTTCTTACCAGTACGTGATTTTGCAAGTGACTATCATGCAACGTTAGATGGAAAAAATGCGATGACAGCTATTCGTGAAATTTTAGAAGATCCTGAAATTGAAGGCGAACAAGTTGCTGTGGCAACCTGGTCTAACAAATCCACCTTGGCATTAACCGATGTCAAAGTAGCTTATGAGGAACAAGAAGCATTAGCAGTGGATTATCAAGTGAAGGGCTTTAAAAAAATTGGAATTATCGGCATGAGTGGTTCTGGCAAATCAACGTTTATCAATACGTTGAGTGGTTTTTTACAACCAACTTCTGGAGAGATTATGCTGGATGGTCAATCAGTGAACAACTTTGCACAACAAGATTGGCAAAAACAAATGATTTATATTCCACAAAATCCTTACGTTTTCCAAACATCTTTACGTGAAAATATTGCCTTTTATACACCAGAAGCAACGGAAGAAGAGATTTTAGAAGCAGTGCATGTCGCTGGGTTATCTGAATTGGTTGCCGAATTACCAGATGGTTTGAATACGCAATTAGGTGGTGGTGCGCGAGCATTAAGCGGTGGACAAGCACAGCGAATTGCAGTAGCACGAGCATTCTTAGATAAAGAACGTAAAATTTTCTTGCTGGATGAACCAACCGCCCATTTGGATATTGAAACTGAGGTAGAATTAAAAGAGCGCATGTTGCCTTTAATGGATAACCGTTTAGTCTTTTTTGCAACCCATCGTTTGCATTGGATGCATCAAATGGATGAAATTATTGTTATCGAAAAAGGACAAGTTGTAGAAATAGGAAGTTTTGCAGAGTTAACGGCACAAAAGGGTCATTTTTACGCCCTCACGCAACAAATGAGGAGGGAAGAGCATGCATAATATTCCTCTATTTAAAGCTTTCAAAAAAGATACTTGGGTGAAACCATTTTTGAAAAAATACAAAAAAGCGTTAGTTCTTGCGTTAGTTTTAGGTTTTCTAACCTTTTTCTCTGCGGGAGCATTAATGTTTAACTCAGGTTATTTGATTAGTCGTGCAGCATCGTTGCCGGAAAATATTTTGATGATTTATGTACCGATTGTTTTCACACGAGGCTTTGGTGTTAGTCGACCAGTTTTTCGTTACGTAGAACGTTTAGTTAGTCATAACTGGGTGTTGAGAATGACCTCAGAATTACGTTTGAAGCTGTATACCACATTAGAAAAAGATGCTATTTTCTTTAAACGTAACTACCGAATGGGAGATATTTTAGGGTTATTAGCAGAAGATATTAACCATATTCAAAATTTGTATTTACGTACGATTTTTCCAACAGTCATTGCATGGATTTTGTATGCTTTCTTGATTATTGGTTTAGGTTATTTTTCTTGGTGGTTTGCTTTAGTGATGGCATTGATGTTGTTTATTGTTACATTCTTGCTGCCGTTGTGGTCAGTTTTAGTGAATGGTGCACGACAAGAAAAAGAAAAACAATTGAAAAATGCCTTATATACAGATTTAACTGATAATGTTTTAGGGATTTCAGATTGGATCTTCAGTCAACGTGGACAAGAATATGTGCAATTACATGAAGAATCAGAAGCTGGACTTTTAAATGTACAAGATAAGTTGCGCCGATTTAATCGTCGTCGTAATTTATTGTTACAAAGTGTCTTTGGTCTCATCGTTGTGTTACTCATCTTTTGGACAAGTCAACAATTTGTCGGTGACCATGGAGGCGCAGCGAACTGGATTGCAGCCTTTGTTTTATGTGTGTTCCCGCTAGTTGATGCCTTTGCAGTGTTACCTGATGCAGCGCAAGAAACGAATATTTATAAAGATTCGTTGGAACGATTAAACAATTTACCTGATAAAACAGATAGTGAACCAGTCACCAAGCTAAATGGTCCATTGGATATTGAGGTGCAAGCTCTTTCGTTTCGTTATGAACAGGGGACACGTCAAGTTTTAGATCACTTGAGTTTGACAATTCCTCAAGGGGAAAAAATTGCGATTCTTGGACGTAGCGGTTCAGGAAAAAGTACCCTAGCTACGTTAATTCGTGGCGATTTGATTCCAAATAGTGGAAAGTTAACGTTAGCTGGTGTAGAAACCTATCGCTTAGGAGATACGATTTCAGATTATATTGGGGTCATCCAGCAAGCACCGTATTTATTCCATACGACGATTTTGAATAATTTACGCATTGGTAATGAACAGGCAACCGTAGAAGAGGTGTGGGAAGTTCTTGAACGAGTTGGCTTAAAAGAGTTAGTTGCAAACTTACCAGCTGGTTTGGATACAATGGTAGATGAAGCAGGCTTACGTTTTTCTGGTGGTGAACGTCACCGGATGGCATTAGCGCGTATCTTATTAAAAGATACACCGATTGTTTTATTAGATGAACCAACTGTAGGTCTAGACCCAATTACCGAACAAGCGTTAATTGATACCTTCTTTGGAGAATTAGCTGGGAAAACAGTTATTTGGATTACGCATCATCTACAAGGCATTGAGAAGATGCAACGAGTTATCTTCATTGAAGATGGTCAATTAGAAATGAGCGGTTCTCCTCAAGAACTCGCCAAAACGAATGTCCGTTATCAAAAACTTAAAGCAATTGATGATGGTCGTTAACATGAAAAGATAAAACATCCGAACAATAGAGGCAAGACTTGTGATTTAGCAGTCGTAAATTAACAAGTCGCCTATTGCTCGGATGTTTTTGTATTTATTTAATTTCTTTTTTGATTAGTTGTATTCAGCATATTTGAAAATGGTTGAAGCACCAAAGCTTGGGTAATAAATCCCTGTTAGGTGTTCATTAATCAATAATGCACGTGATTGTTGGTATAGTGGTACGATTGCTGAATCTTTTTCGACTAGAATTTTTTCAGCTTCAACCATCGCATCCCAACGTACGCTTAAATCATTGGCATAATCATTTTCAATTTTATCTAACAAATCATTGTATTCTTTACTTTCATAATTCGTGTTGTTTGGTGAACGTAAGCTTGCTAGGTAAGTCATTGGATCTTGATAGTCTGGTCCCCAACGTCCAATTGCTAATTCGTATTCGCTGTTACGTGTAAGTTCAATCGAGTTGTTTAATGGTACAGCTTTAATTTCAACTTTTAGACCAGGTAGAGCATCTTCTAGTTGATATTGGATGAATTCAGCAACTTTTTTCTCAGCATCGGTATCTGAAGTTAGCATTTCAATTTGGATGTTATCACCAATTGCTTTTTTAGCTGCATCCCAATGTTCTAACGCTTTGTCTTTATCCGTTTCCATCAAGTTCCCTGCATCTTCACGGAAGTCAGCGCCCGTTTCTGGATTGTAAACAAATCCTTTTGGAATGTAACCATAACTTGCAACGGAACCATCAGCCAATACATCATTAATCAATGATTCTTTATCAAGCGCGTAAGCTAAGGCTTTACGAACATCACTGTTGGCAAAAATCGTATCTTTACCATCAATTTTTTGGTTCATTTTAAAGTAATAAACACGAGACATCGGTGCAGTGTGCATCAATGGATTGTCTTGATTTTGTTTGACATATTCTCCAAAGATTTCCGCCATATCTAATTGATCATCTTCAAATAAGTTAAAGGCAGTAACCGCTTCTTTGACTACATCTACATGGATTTTTTCGATTTTTACTTTATCTGCATCGTAATATTCAGGATTTTTAACCAGGTCCCATTTCATTGATGATTGATCCCAATTTTCAATGTTAAAAGCACCATTTGATAAAATTTGTTCGCTTGAATTACCGTATTCTTTCCCTTGTTGTTCAACAAATTCTTGATTTTGCGGGAAGAAGGCTGGGAATGTCAATAGTGACGTGAAGTAAGGTACCGGTTTTTCCAATTGTACTTTTAATTCTTTTTCATTCACTGCTTCGACACCTAACTCGGTTGGTGACATGCCATCATTAATGATTTGTGTTCCGTTTAAAATTGTACCTTCTAATAAGAATAGATAGTTTGCTTGGTTCGCTGGGTCAGCTAAACGTTGCCATGCATAGACAAAATCATCTGCAGTCACATCTTCTCCGTTACTCCATTTTGCATCATCACGTAATTGAATAGTATAGGTTTTTCCGTCTTCTGAAATTTCAGGAAGTTCTTTGGCAACTGCCGGAACAACCTCATTCTGATCGTTGATTTGATACAAGCCTTCAAAAACGTGAACCTGTGCATTAATACTTCCTGTATCTTGAGTTACTAAAGTATTCATCGAAGCAATTTCATTTGCTTCCATTAAATTAACTACTTTTTCTTCACCAGCTGCTTCGCCGGAATCATCTGTTTGTTTGCCTGTTGTACAAGCTGCTAGTGAGCCGACCATCAGCAAACTAGCGAATAACCAAATCGCCTTTTTTTTCATTTTTGTTTCCTCCTTATAATAATGTAAAATCTACTAAAGACATTTCCCAATCAAGTTCATTGTAGCGGAACCCTCGTTGACTGCTCTCGAATTCTCCGCGTTGATTGTCAATTGGATCGCCACGTAATTGTTTTTTACTAATCGTGAAATCTGTCTGTATGTCATCATTTGCTGGCATCCGGAAAATATCTAAGTTTCCAAAGTAATATTTCCAGCGCGATTCATTATTTCCTCGGTATGCGCTTCCTCCAAATGACGCATCGGCATATACCCATCCAACAGTCGGCAGATAAAATTTTGCCCAGTCATGACAGCCTTGTGTATATTCTGATATATAGATACCAGACTCCCATTTAGCCGGAATTCCTGCCATGCGACTTAACGTAATAAATAAAATGGCTTGCACACCACAATCACCTTTTTGATTCATCGCACAAAATTCACTGATATTTGGAATCGTATAATATTCACGCATAAAGGAATAATTCACTTGCGTAGTCACAAATTCGTAAATTTTGAAGGCTTTTTCGACAAGTGTCATGTCTTCTGTAGTGATTTCTGCTAATAAAGTTTTCAAGAAATCGGTAAACATAATATGTGGACTTTTTTCTTGTAATGCGTCTTGGTATTGTAACTTTTCATGTTCAGATAATTTTTTTGGAAAGGATTTATCTTCCATTAAAGCAAATAAATCATGATAGACTGCTTCAATTTCATATTCATGAACCACTTCAAAGAATAATTGTTCTGGATCATCAGTCTGAAAAGCAATCGTTCGTTGAATCGCTGTTTCATCATCAATATGGACGACATTCCCTTTTGTTTCAATAATTTTTGTGTGATGAATATTGCCGTTGCTACGAGGTAAAGGTAAGTGGGCTAAAAAAGGCCCTTCTACTTTACTTAGCGTTTCTTTGGGAGCAATCGATTGTTTGAAACGAATCCGCGCAGTGCGTTTTTGGGCTTGTTTCATTAAATCAACATTGTCATCTAGCTCTGTTTGTCGTTCGTTATCAATAGTATTTCCTTCTTCATAACGGTAACGCTCGTAATAATCACGGCGCGTTTTGACTAAATTCTCGATAAAACGACGATGATAATATTTTTGTCCGTTTTTATACGTCCATTCGACATCCGCAGAAACAACGATATCTTCTAATTCCTGTGTATCAAAATCTTCAAAAGCATCAGCCATCAAACGTAAGGCTTCTTGCTCATCAAATGGGAATTGATCGGCTTCTAAAACGGAAAGAATGGCTAATTCACCTTCTAAGCGACGTTTTAAAGTCTGACTAGTTTCTTTTTTTGCGAGTTTATGCTCGATTAATTTTTTTGCTAAAGCGGTATCGCCATAGTCTTTCGCACGTTGAATATCTTCTGGAATCGGGGTAGATAGATAAGATATTTCGTTTAGCTCAAATGATTCCATAAAAAAACCTCCTAATAATTTTGTTACAATTGAATCCCTAAGCCAGCGGGACTCGCACTTAAATCAATAACTGGCACAGGGGTAGTAGCAATAACACCTGAATAGTTTAATTGATTCAAAGCAAATGTTGCATCTAAATCAGCAAAGCGAATAATTGGCTGTGCTGCGGCTAAATGAGCAGCTGCGGCGACACTGATATTTGTCTCGCCACTCATACAACCAATCATGCACGCAACACCTGCACTTTCACAAGTTGCCGCAATTTTTAATGCGGGGTAAATTCCCCCACATTTCATTAACTTGATATTGACGTAATCAACCACATCTTTTTTAACTAATAAAAAGGCGTCTTGTGGCACAAACGCACTTTCGTCAGACATAATGTTTTCGGTTACATGGTCACGCACAAATTTTAACCCATCGATATTTTTAGCAGCAACAGGTTGTTCAATAAATGCAATATTGTACGGACTGATTCGTTCAATCGCACGCACAGCTTCTTTAGGTGTCCAGCCTTGGTTAGCATCCACACGGAGTTGAACGTCTGGTCCTACCGCTTTTCGAATAGCGATGATTCGTTCAACATCTTCAATTGGATCAACACCCACTTTAATTTTTATGGCTTCAAATCCTAAGTCGACATATTTTTTAGCTTCAGCTGCCATCACAGCAGGTGTGTCAATACTAATTGTCATATCCGTTTGTACAAAGTCACTATGTCCGCCAAGCAATTTATACAATGGTAAGTTTGCAGTTTTTCCTAAAATATCGTAGCAAGCAATATCAATTGCTGCTTTGGCGGCACCATTTCCTAGCATTGCTCGGTTCATGATTTCATGAATTTTAGCGATGTTTAGAGGATTTTCGCCAATTAATTTTTGTGTCAGCAGTTCTAACGCTGCTGTACAACTTTTTAATGTTTCACCAGTGACGAACGTTTCGGGAGCTGCTTCGCCCAGTCCGACGATGCCCTCATCCGTAGTGATTTTGACAAAAATATTGTCTGCTTGAGTAATCGTTCCTAAGGCAATCGTAAATGGTTTTTTCAACGCAATGGATTGTGTTTGGAAGTCAATACTAACAATTTTCATGTTGACTCCTCCTAATATCAAAATAATAACTAAGAGTATAACATATATTTATTAAATTGACAGAAAATTTCGTCAATTATCAAAAATTATTTTTATCACATATAATTAATAGGTTCATTTTAAATCTCCTTGTTTAAATGATAATATAAGGAAGGGGGAGCGGTGAGAATGTTTGAATTATTTATTTTAATGATGGAACGTGTAGGATTAATTATTTTATTAGCTTTTTTATTGGTCAATGTGTCTTATTTTAAAAAGATTTTATTGAGTAGAGAAACCATTCATTCTAAAATTCGATTGGTACTTATTTTTGGTGTTTTTGCTATTATTTCTAATTTTACAGGGATTGAGATTACGGCTAATCAGATTATTCCAAGCAATGTTTTAACGTATTTGAGTAGCGATGCGTCAATTGCCAATACACGAACCTTAGTCATTGGTGTGTCTGGTTTAATAGGGGGACCATTTGTTGGGGGAGCGGTTGGTTTAATTGCGGGGATTCACCGAGTGATTCAAGGAGCAGGAACGGGACTATTTTATATTCCAGCTTCCTTGCTTGTTGGTATTTTATCCGGAATTCTTGGGAAAAAATTGACAAAAGATTATCAATTTCCCAAAGCCACACAAGCAGCAATGGTGGGTATTATTATGGAAGTTATTCAAATGCTCTTTATTTTATTTTTTAGTGGTAGTTTCATGGATGGGGTGATGCTGGTACGTTTAATTGCGTTGCCAATGATTTTATTAAACAGCGTGGGAACCTTTATTTTTCTATCTATTTTAACCACAACATTAAAGCAAGAAGAACAAGCAAAAGCTGTGCAAACGCATGATGTCTTAGAACTAGCTGCCGAAACGTTGCCTTATTTTCGGGAAGGGCTTAATGAGCATTCGTGTCAGAAAGTCGCTCGTATCATTCAACATTATACGAAAGTTAGCGCTATTAGCATGACAGACAATCATCAAATTTTGGCACATGTTGGCGCTGGTGATGACCACCACATTCCTGAGCTTGAAGTGATTACGGAGTTGTCAAAAGAAGTCTTACGAACTGGCAAGATGACAATTGCTCATTCTAAAGCAGAGGTAGGTTGTTCTCATCCTGATTGTCCCCTGCAAGCGGCTATTGTCATTCCGCTATTATCGCATCAAAAAATTGTTGGTACATTAAAAATGTATTTCACGGATCCAACACATTTAACACACGTGGAAGAACAATTAGCAGAAGGCTTAGGAACGATTTTTTCTTCACAAATCGAGTTAGGAGAAGCTGAACTGCAATCGAAATTATTAAAAGAAGCTGAAATTAAAAGTTTACAAGCACAAGTCAATCCGCACTTCTTCTTCAATGCAATCAATACAATTTCTGCACTGATGCGTAAAGACAGTGAGCATGCACGACGTTTGTTATTACAATTAAGCACGTATTTTAGAGGGAATTTACAAGGTGCGGTACAAACCACGATTCCTTTAGAGCAAGAACTTGATCAGGTGAGTGCGTATTTGTCTTTAGAACAGGCTCGTTTTCCAGACCGTTATCAAGTAGAATTTGATATTGAAACAGGAACAGACGAGTATTATGTACCTCCATATGCCATTCAAGTACTGGTAGAAAATACAATCCGACATGCGTTTGGCAATCGAAAAACGAATAATCATGTAAAGGTCGTTGTTCGTAAAATTGAAAAAAATTTGATTATTGATGTTTGGGACAATGGCATTGGTATTCCCGAAGATAGACGTGTATTATTAGGTAGAGAACCAGTGAAATCTGAAAAAGGAACTGGAACCGCATTGGAAAATTTGGCACGACGCATTGAAAATCTTTATGGTGGCGATGGAAAATTTCAAATTGAAAATCGTCCAACTGGTGGCAGTCATGCGCGTTTAGCAGTTCCAATTAGAGACCCGAGGTGAGAAATAAATGCACGTATTAATTGTGGATGATGAACCGTTAGCACGTGAAGAATTAAGTTACTTAGTGCTGCAACATCCAAAAATTACCTCTACGGCAGAAGCAGAATCTGTCGAAGAAGCAATGGCAGAAATGATGGACCAAAAACCTGATATTATCTTCTTAGATATTCATTTAACAAATGAAAGTGGATTTGAACTGGCAGAAAAACTAACTCATTTAAAAAAAGCGCCGTATTTAATTTTTGCGACAGCGTATGATGCTTATGCGCTCCAAGCTTTTCAAGTAAATGCGAAAGATTATCTGTTAAAGCCATTTGAAGAAAAGAAAATTCATCAAGCCTTGGATAAAGCAATGAAAGAAATCACTCCGCAACACGTTGTCGCAACATCCAAATTTGAAGCCATTCCGATTCAAGGGAATGACCGTATTTATTTAGTTGCGCCGGAAGACATCTATTTAATCTCTGTCGAGGAAAGACAATTAAATATTGAAACCAGAGAACAACATTATCAAATGACCGGCACATTAAATAAAATTGAACAAAAACTGCCGTCTGAATTATTTTTGAAAACGCATCGTAGTTTTATTTTAAATCGTACCAAAATTCAAGAGATTCAACCGTGGTTCAATCATACACTTCAAGTGATTTTGGAAAATGGTTCGCGGGTTCCTGTCAGTCGTTCGTATGTGAAAATTTTTAGAGAGCAAGTCGGTTTGGAGTAATGAAAAGCAGGTCTATTTAGGTAGACTTGTTTTTTTGTGCAAGTGAGGAGGTTATTTTTGCATTTCATGTTGGATTTCGTGCAACTCGTGAAATTTTGCATCCAAAAATTCGTTTCCATTCTATACTAAACATGTAGAAAACAAGAGGAGATGGGATTTATGGAAAAGAAAGTATATTCATTTTTACAACAAGCCTTTATTTTTGCATTGATTATGTTAATTGCCAATGGTTTAACTAAAATCATGCCGATTCCCGTACCTGCATCAGTAATTGGAATGATTTTACTTTTTGTAGGATTATGTACCAAGATTATTAAATTAGAACAAGTAGAAGATTTGAGTAATTCGTTATCGCGAGTCATTACTTTCTTATTTGTACCTTCTGGAATTTCGTTAATTAATTCATTGGATATTATGAAACAATATGGTTTTCAAATTCTGT
Organism: Enterococcus sp. DIV2402; assembly: GCF_017426705.2. Classification (NCBI taxonomy): domain Bacteria; kingdom Bacillati; phylum Bacillota; class Bacilli; order Lactobacillales; family Enterococcaceae; genus Enterococcus; species Candidatus Enterococcus lowellii. The sequence goes on from NZ_CP147251.1 coordinate 544,457, forward strand.
TTGTCATCCTAGTCGCAACCTTAGCATTATTAGCTTCTACAGGTTGGACAGGCGCGTTCTTATTACACATTAAAGATAATCGAACGACTGAAAAAACAGAAAAACACGTTCCTACAGAGCATAAAGGAGGCGTGTCATTATGAGTCCATACGTAGGTATTATCATTTCATTTGTTGTGTTTGGGATTGGAAGTTGGGCATTTAAAACAAGCAAAGGATTTTTCTTATTTACGCCTTTATTTGTTGCGATGATTTTAGGTGTTCTAACTTTGAAAGTCACTGGCATCAGCTACGAACAATATAATGAAGGGGGGAAATTTATCAGTTTCTTTTTAGAACCAGCAACCGTTGCGTTTGCGATTCCTTTGTATAAAAAAAGAGATGTCTTGAAGAAATACTGGATTGAAATTTTAACAGCATTAACAATCGGTTCATTTGGTTCATTAATTGCGGTAGTACTTGCAGGAAAATTGATTCAAATGAATCCAAGTATTATTGCTTCTATTTTACCCCAAGCGGCAACAACAGCAATTGCCGTACCGATTTCTGAATCAGTTGGTGGTGTGGCTTCAATCACTGCATTTACAGTTATCTTTAATGGCGTATTGACGTACGCATTAGGTCGCATAGCATTGAAGTGGTTCCATATCCAGCATCCGGTTGCCAAAGGATTAGCATTAGGTGCAGCAGGCCATGCCCTTGGTGTAGCAGTAGGATTAGAAATGGGCGAAACCGAAGCAGCAATGGCAAGTATTTCAGTTGTGGTTGTTGGCGTAATTACAGTTATTGTCGTACCCGTATTTGCGACATTGATTGGGATATAAAAAAACCAAATGATTACTCTTGAATACAAGGGAAATCATTTGGTTTTTTTTAGTTATCGTTTTCTTCCAGATGCGCCATTCTAAACATAAGAAGTGCTACAAATATAGCAATTCCAATCATAATTAATATTTGTATATGGCTATTAAATGGTTGAAATACAGTCATTATAATCAAGAGAATCAGCAGAACAGAAAGAACTGCACGAATCATATATACCAGCCTCGATAACCATTCTTGATTTTTTCTACTTTTACTAAAGTTTTGCCAGCATAAGTAGAAGGTGGATAATTCTTAAAGTCAAAGGGTGTGATAAGTGAAAGTGTTGTTACATCTTCTGCAGAAGTAACCTCTTCAGCATGAGCTACTTGACTACCACCAATAATACAAAACATGAGTGCAGCAATAACGATTTTCTTCATTTTGTTCAGCTCCTTATATATTTGAGCTGATTGTACTATAGATTAGATACCAAAAACGAAATTTGTCGTAAACGTCGCTTATTCTGTCCTGAACGTCAAATTAGTTAGGTAATTTGTGATATCTATCTGTTAAAATCGTTAATTTTTGCGTAAATAACTGATTCTCAATTATTGTTTCTAATAAAAGATTTGGAACTTGTTTAATTAAATTATCTACAGTACTTAATCCAATACCACGATGATTTCCTTTGGTTGAGAAACCATTTGTTTTAAGTTGATGTAACGGTTCAATATTCACACGTGCTGTATTTTGAATTATGAATATAGTATCTTGTTCTAATTTAAAGATAGCAATTTCTAGTTCGCCTTTGTTCAAAATAGTGAGTTCTTCAATAGCATTATCTAATAAGATACCGAAAATACGGACAAGAATGACGGGATCTATTGAGTCCGGAAGTTGAATTAATTCGCTGATTTCTAATTGCACAGAGATATTTTTTTCTTGTGCTAATACTAATTTTGTCATAAAAATACTTCGAATAGCTGGGTCTTCAATTTTCTGTAAGTCATTTAATTTAGTAAAGTGTTCGGAAAAAATGGCTCGCGTTGGTTGAATATGTTGATGATAATAGTCTTTTAATTCAGACATCTGTTCCAGTTCCATATAGCTTTCCATGGAGGACAAAATATTAATATAATCATGTCTAAATTTTCGTATTTCTTGATACTGTTTATTTAATTCTGCTGTGTAGAGTTGCATCGATTGATATTCAATTTCTTTTTTCTGTGTTTCCAAAGCTAATTTTTGATGACGTTTTACCATTACAATACTAATAATTCCACTGATAACTAGCAAAATAATAAAAATGTTAAAAATACGCAAAAGTGTATCTAGCTTCAAATCAGTTGGACTTATTTGGACATACTCACTTAATTTATATAACTGATAACTAAAAACTAGTGTGAATAATATGTATCCACCAAATAAACTTAACTTATTTGTAAGTTTGGATAGTAAGAAACGACGGATAAAAAATGCAAGAGAAATATTGAGGGTTAAAGTAAAACAAAACCAGAGAAACATTAATAAACTATTTTCACTCAATATGATTTTAATAACTATATCGGTGAATAAATAATTAAAGGAGAAGACTACAAAATAAGCTATTGCAAAATGAAATAATATTTTTCCAAACATTTGTGTTCGATTATTCATGTAAGAAAGAGAAAAAAGTAGAACAAACAAAACAAGTGTGTCTATTTGTGAAATATAAATACTCAAGTTAAATGAAATAATTAGGATAATACTTGATAAAAACAGGTTATATTTTTTTAAAATAGGAAGTTTATCTAAAATAAGAAAATTACAAAAAATTTGAATAACACTTGAAGCCACCAATAAATAAAACATCAAACTTACCTCCAATCTAAATTCAGTTGCTACGAAATTATAGCATGATTTTTTTACAGTTTATATATCAATAATAAAAACATGATTCGGAAGCAACAGAATCATGTTTTTTAGTATATAGCGTGCAATATAAATAGCCTATGTTTCTGTTAAGGTTCTATTTAACTGGCTCAGTTTTCGAAAAGATGCCCAACAAGTTTCACCATTTATAAAAGTTAAATATCGATTCTTAGTGTCGACTTGCAAAATATTTTTTTGATTTGCGACAAATGATTTATGAACTCTTACAAAGTCTGAGGATAATTTTTCAACTTCGGTAATCGTACCATAGAATTCCACTAAACTATTTGTTAAATGTAAAACAAGCTTGTGAGAACCAGGCGATGTTTCAATAAACATAATATCTGCTAATTCGAATAAGCGAATTTGGCTACCCACTCGCAAGCGGATATGTGTTTCATCTTTTTTATGTTCAGCTAAATAATGTTTTTTTGCTTGATTCAATGCGTCTTTCACTCGAGAAGCTAATTCTTCAGGATCATCTTTGACAATGTAATCCATCGCTTCGACTTTATATTTAAATGTTAGTGGTGCTAACTCACTGTGTGTCGTAATAAAAACAATTTTACTATCAATACATAAATCGCGAATTTGTGAACCTAGTTGAATGCCATCTAGCGTATGATTTAAGTCAATATCTAAAAAGAAAATGCTTTGTGATTGGGGATGGCGATGTAAATAGGTCAGTAATTCTTCCGGATTCGCTGTACTTAACGCTAATTTCATATCTATATCTTCCATTAAAAGGAAGTTATTAATGATTGTTTCTAATCTTGTTCGCTGAATTAAATTGTCTTCACAAATAAATACATTAATCATTTTTTTCCTCCATATAATCATTTATTGTTTCTTATAGAAATTAAAGGAATCAATTTACAAAATTATATCATGATTTGTGCGTAATAAAGGGGAATTTTGAAGGTTTCGACTAAAAGTTTCTTTATTGCTCTCATTTTTCATTTAAAAGGCAATTAATTCTGCTTGATTTGGCTACAAATATCAAAATTACGACGTTCAGGCACGAATTTGCTACGTTTAGGGTATTTTTGGTTATAAGCAACAAAAATTTGTTAAACTAACCTGGTATAGAATCAGAAACTGCTTGATTAGACAGCGAACAGGATGTCTAATCAAGCAGTTTTTTGTTAGAAACTATTTTTCTCTATAGGATAAAAAGAACTATTTTTTATATACATGCTATTTGTTGGCAAAGAATCGGTTTCGGTAGATTGTTGATTCGTAAAAGTTATTTATCTGAAATAAGACAAGTGAGGCAAAATGTAGGCAGTGTTAGGTGTTGCGGTATTATTTGATGGAAAATCTCGTTCAGAAAATAAAGGAGCGTTGATCTTATGAGTGATAGAGAACGGCAAAAGAAATTTGAGCAGCAATCGTATCTTAAAAGCAGTGAGTTTGATCGCCATAATACAAATATGACAAGACAAGCAAATCCAATTGGTCGCGGACAAAATTTATTGCCCTCTGATAGAAAACGTAAGAAAATCGAGCAGAAAGACTTGATTGTACAAATGGTAAGTGTTGTTGTAGGGATTGTTGTCTTCTTTTTTGTCATGTACCTAGGCAAAATTCTATTGCCACAAGTATTATATGAGGGGATGTCTTTTCTGATTGTTGATTTAGGTTTTTCAATCATGGTAGCTTATTTATTTTTTAGCCATTTTTCTCAATAAAATAGAAGAAGATAGTTGCCAAGTTTATCTAAATAAAAAATATCCGAATGATAGAGCAGATTGTTTCTTACGCTCGATCTTCGGATATTTTTGTCATAGTGTCTTGTTCTATAAATTGATTAATAGCTGCGTAACAATAATTGTGTCGTTAATAATTGCAACATTTCTTTGGCTTCACCATCAGGTAAGATCTCGATATCAACAAGCGCTTTTTGTGTATAGCGACGGGCGATGTCTTTTGCCATTTCGACACCTTGGTATTTTACAACTAAATCTGCTACCTCTTGTGATTCTTCAGGGGTGATTTTGTCTTCTTTTTCTAAATAAGGCAAGAAAACAGAAGGATGTTCGGCTTTCGCTAAGAGTAGAGGCAAGGTATACACACCTTGTGCCAAATCTTCTAAAATTGGTTTTTTTAAAGTTTCTTCATCGGCGGTATAGTCTAAAATGTCATCGTAAACTTGAAAAGCAATGCCGATATTTCGACCAATACGACCAGCGATACGTTGGACATACGCTTCTGTATGTCCAAAATGTGCGCCTTGTGCACAAGCTAACCAGAATAACTCAGCGGTTTTGCCATTCACACTGCGTAAATAATCACGAATGGTCTCTGTTTTGTTATAACGGGTGTTCATTTGATCGAGTTCGCCCAATAACAAACGGTGCATTGAACGAGCATTAATGGCTAAAAATTTCGAGCCATTCATCGCTTCAATGATTAATTTAAAGAATTCTGTGAATAATAAGTCGCCGGTATAAACGGCAATATCTTTACCATAGCGTGATTGGACAGTTTTCGTCCCTCTGCGCAATGGTGAATCATCAATAATGTCGTCATGAATCAACGTTGCCATGTGAAGTATTTCAAGAGATGCTGCAATCTTGATTAATTGCTCTTCGTCTTGTTTTTCAGGGTCTCCTAAGGAAGCGAATAACAAAAAGAAAGCCGGGCGTAAATATTTTCCGCCAGCTTGTGAAAAATCAATCAGCGTTTCTTGGATATCTTTATTGCGAACTCGCATTTGTTTCTCTATTAGTGAGCAAACGATTTGGAGTTTATTTTGAATAGTGGGATAATCGTTCCAGTAAGATAGCATGTTTATAACCCTTTCGATGTTAGATAGTAGTTCTATTTTAACTTATTTTCGTTTAAAAAGGCAATGTAATGCTGTCCAAATTTAGAAAGGAGTGTCTGATGTCACTATCTGTTTTTTTTGAGCTCGTTGAGATGAAAGCTAAGACGGCAAGTGTCCTGCCATTTTTGATAGGACTTTGTTATAGTTGGTATCATTATGGTACGCTGCATCTTGGTTATGTTCTCGTTTATTTTGTTGCAATGTTTATTTTTAATATGGCAGTAGATATTTTAGATAATTATAATGACTATCACCATGCAACAGAAGGACATGATTACAAACAAAAAACCAATATTATTGGGCGTGAAAATTTATCGTTACGCTTGGTGTTTTGGTTAATGACGAGCATGATTATTATTTCAGCAATCTTAGGGATTGCACTAGCAGCTGTCGTGGGCTGGCCATTATTATGGATGGGATTGTATTGCTACTTAGTCGGTATTTTTTATTCTTCCGGACCTAGACCATTATCAAGTCTACCACTTGGAGAATTTTTCTCTGGATCGACTATGGGTATTATGATTTCATTTATTTGTGTGTATTTGAATACTTTCGAAACATTTCATTGGAATTTTTCTGAAATATTCAGTATCTTTATAATTGCGTTGCCTAATACAATGTGGATTGCGAATTTAATGCTTGCAAACAACATTTGTGATAAAGAAGAAGATGAAAAAAATGAACGTTACACCTTAGTTCATTATTTAGGAAAACAACGTTCAATTAATTTGTTTGTGGGCATGAATATCCTAGCTTTTCTAGGAATTATCTTATCCGTTGTGCTAAAGATTGCACCGGTGACAGTCTTATTAACATTTCTAGTCGCACCATTTATTTGGAAACAAATAACTCTTTTTAGAAACAAACAGGTAAAACGGGAAACATTTATTTGTGCCGTGCGAATTCTCGCTGTAGGTTCAGCAGCACAAGTAATCACCTACTTGCTAGGTATCCTTATATAATAAATAATATTGAAAAGAAAGAAGTGGAAAAGTTATGAAGGAAGTAGCGATTTTAGGCGCTGGGTACGCTGGGTTACGAGCTTTATATGAGTTACAAAAGAAAGCAACAGGAGCATTTCACATCACATTAGTGGATCGTAATGAGTATCACTATGAAGCAACCGATTTACATGAAGTTGCTGCCGGTACACAACCAAAAGAAAAAATCACGTATGACATTAAAGATGTTGTTAACCCTAAAGTAACAACATTCATTCAAGATGAAGTCGTAAAAATTGATTCAGATAAAAAAGAAGTTACATTAAAAAACAACAAACCTTTACATTATGACTACTTAATTGTTGGTTTAGGTTTCCGTTCAGAAACATTCGGTATTCCAGGTGCAGAAGAAAACGCCCTAGAAATGGTTAACATCGAATCAGCAGTAAAAATTTATGAACATATCAAAGATGCAATGGCGAAATACAAAGCAACACAAGATAAAAAATACTTAAAATTAGTTGTTTGTGGTGCTGGATTTACAGGAATCGAATTAGTTGGTTCTCTTGTTGAAGCGAAAAAAGGCTACGCAAAAATTGCTGGGGTCAATCCAGATGCTATCGAAATTTATTGCGTGGAAGCAGCGCCAACTATTTTACCAATGTTTAATGATGAATTAACTAACTATTGCTTGAAATACTTAGACAAATGGAATGTACATTTGATGACAGGTTGCGCAATTAAAGGGATCAAACCAGAGCATGTTGTTTATGCAAATGGCGACACTGAAAAAGAATTAGAAGCAGCAACAATTATCTGGACAACAGGTGTAAGTGGAAGTTTTGTTATGGGTGAATCTGGCTTTGAAGAACGTCGTGGTCGCGTAATGGTTAACGATAACTTAACTGCACCAGGACAAGATGATATTTACATCATTGGTGACGTTGCTGCTGTAATGGATAAAGAATCAAATCGTCCTTATCCAACAACTGCGCAAATTGCGTTGAAAATGGGCGATTATGCAGCAAAACACATTATTAGTCGTTCAAAAGGACAAACATTACCAGGATTTGTTTTCAAATCGGCAGGTTCTGTCGCTTCAATTGGTAACACACATGCATTTGGTATGGTTGGAAAAACTGGCGTTAAAGGCTATCCAGCTTCATTCATCAAAAAAATGATTATGAACAAATCATTACTTGAAACAGGTGGCGTGAAAGAAGTAATGGCGAAAGGCCGTTTTGATTTATATCATTAAGCCGAAAAATCAAACTGTCAAGCAGAATTTCTGTTTGACAGTTTTTTTGTATGCAAAAGATACATAGTGTAAAAGGGTTGTCTAATTTCTTGGCACGCTAGATAATAAATAGAAAGCGGTTACTGAGTAAGGAGGAAAAAGAATGCAACCGAATATATTATTTATTTTAACTGACCAACAGCGTAAAGATACGTTATCAGCCTATGGAAATCTACCGTGTACAACCCCTCATTTGGATAAATTAAGTGAGGAATCGTACATTTTTGAGAATGCCTACACAACCTGTCCAATTTGTACGCCTGCTAGAGCGTCCTTACAAACGGGGTTATATCCGATGCATCATGGCATGCTAACGAATTCGTATAACTATGGCAATATGGTTCAAGAACTAGCAGATACACCTGAGCTATTGAGTCGTCAATTGGTGAAAATGGGGTACCAAGTAGGCTATACTGGCAAATGGCATTTAGGATCAGGCGTAGATAATGTGAAACAAGATGCGTATATTCAAAAATATATGGGAGATATTCAATTTGCGGAATTTGGATTGCGCAATGATGCGTTGCCCACGACAGTAGGTTATACGGGCGATGATTTTCCCGGACATGGCTTTGGTGGTCACTATTACCCACAATTTCAAGAGTATTTAGCAGAAAACAACTTAGATTTTAAAATTGAACAAATTATCAATGGTTTTTATCAACAACATCAAGCAGGGATAGTAACAACTGGTGTTGAAACGACTATCGAAAGCTTTTTAGTTCATCGGACCAAGATGATTTTATCTGAATTTCAAAAAGAACAAGCACCGTGGTATTTCCAATTGAATTTTTGGGGACCACATGAACCTTATTTTGTGCCACAAGAATTTTTGGAACCATATAAAGATGTCGCTATTCCTGCATGGGAAAATTTTGAAGATAAAGGCGTATTGAAACCCCGCATTCATGATGTTAAACGGGGAGATTTTACTACATGGGAAGAAATTGAACCTGTAGTCAAGCATTATTTTGCTGGTGTGTCGCACATTGACTATCAAATTGGTGAAGTTATTCGCTATTTGAAAGACAATGACTTATATGATGATACAGTTATTATTTTTAGCGCAGACCATGGAGAATCTTTAGGTATTCATGATGGACTTTGTGATAAAGCGATATTTATGTATGATGAAACGGTGAGTATTCCCCTGTTTGTTAAACCAGCGAAATCACAAACTCGCCAAGAATTGACGGAATTTGTGACGAGCTGCGATATTTATTCGACAATTTTAGATTATGCGGGTGTGTCGGAAGCACAACGCGAACGCGACGGACAATCGATGCGTCCACTGATGGAAAATGTCCATCTAGTTTGGCCAGAGACTGTTGTTACGGAATGTTCAGGGATTGGCAGTATTTTATTTTCACAACGGATGATTCGTAAAAAAGACATCAAATATGTATTTAATTGTGGGGATGTGGATGAATTGTACGACTTAGCCAGTGATCCTTATGAAATGGATAATAAAATCGAACAAGAAGCCTATCAGTCAATCGTCCAAGAAATGCGCCAAGCCTTGTATAATTGGATGATAGAAAATAATGATAACTTGATTTTTGAATATCAAGCATTACGTATGCGTGGTGTGCGCCCATGAAGCTGATTGCTGGTGGTGAATACAAGATTGGAACGAATCGTCCCGATGGTTTTTTACAAGATCGCGAAGGTCCGCAAATACTTGTACAAGTGACGGACTTTTGGATAGATGAAACAACCGTCACGAATGAAGAGTTTGCAAAATTTGTGACAGAAACAGGCTACGTAACGGATTCCGAACGTTTTGGTTGGTCGTCAGTTTTTGCTTATTTTGTTTCCGAGAAAGATAAGCAGCGTTCGATTGCTCAAAATCCCAATTGGTTTGCCGTCCGTGGGGCAAATTGGCGGCATCCAGAAGGTCCAGAAGCTACTTTAGCCAACCGTCTCGATCACCCTGTTGTTCATGTGTCACGTAATGATACATTGGCTTATTGTCAATGGGCGAATAAACGCTTGCCAACAGAAGTAGAGTGGGAGATTGCAGCGAAAGGCGGTACGACTTTTGAACGCTATCCGTGGGGCGCAGAGTTTTTAGCCAACAATCAGCATCATTGCAATATTTGGCAAGGAAAATTTCCTCATGAAAATACCCAAGCAGATGGCTTCTTAGCAACAGCTCCAGTTCAAAGCTTTGAACCAAATGGCTATGGACTTTATCAAATGATTGGTAACGTGTGGGAATGGTGTGTCAATCCTCAAAGAATAGCATTGACAGAATTTCAAACGAAAACTGGTGCAGAGTTTTGGCAAAAGTATCAGCAAGTAGACGATGCAGCGTACGGGATTCGTGGAGGATCATTTTTATGTTATGCTTCTTATTGTAAAAGATACCGAATTGCTGCTAGAAATGGCAATACCGGCATGTCGGCCAGTAATAATATGGGATTTCGTTGTGTACGGGATGTAAACCTCGAACTGTGAGGTAGAAAAAATATCTGAACGAGAGGAGTGTCATTCCCTTCGTTCAGATATTTTTTAATGCAATTCGTTACACAATTGTTCATAATTGACGGTTTGATCTGCGGAGAATAAACGATAGTGTAACGTATCGTCATTTCCATCATGTAAAATAACTAAACGCTCTTGTTCAGGTTCAAAATGATTAATTGAAAAGACTGTAAAGCGGTCATCAATAATTTCGATGTCACGTAATGATTGAGACAATACTTTCCGGATATGATGCACTTTTTTGATGCGTTCATCTGCTTTTTCTACTGCTTTTTTCAATGTAAAACCTTCGTCTAAATAATATTTAATTAGCTCGACTTTTACGACAGTTGGTAATCGGTAACGACGGGCCGCGTGATTTTTGTCAGCAACTGAAGTAATCCAGCCTTTTTCTTCCCAATAGCGTAGTTGTCTGGGTGACGTGCCACTCATGTCGCTTAATTCACTAATACCTACCAATAAATGATCACTATCTAATAATTGTTTTAGCAGAGAAGATTTCATTTTTTTTCCTCTTTTCTATCGTGTCTCTCTCTTTATTGTACTTTTAATTACATCTGTGTCAAGTTGGTTGACAAAGTTAAAAAAAAGGAATAAAGTATGCAATGCTGAACAAGAAAAAAGGAGATGAACAAATGAGCAACAAACAACCTTTAGATATCTATGGAAAACCTTATAACCGTACGTTATTAGTGGCAATTTTATTAATTGGTACTTTTTGTACGGTATTGAACCAAACATTGTTAACAACTGCCTTTCCAGCATTAATGAAGGCATTTGATATTACAGCATCCGATGTTCAATGGTTAACAACTGGCTTTTTATTAGTAAATGGAATTATGATTCCGATTAGTGCATGGTTAATCAATAAATTTAGCTCACGAAGCTTGTATTTATTTGCAATGTCTGTCTTTTTATTAGGAACATTGACATGTTTTATGGCACCAAATTTTTCGATATTATTAGTTGGTCGTTTGATCCAAGCTTGTGGTGTCGGGCTTTCAATGCCTTTGCTACAAAATATTATGTTATCTATTTTTCCACCAGAAAAACGTGGAGCGGCAATGGGAATGTCTGGTGTCGTTATTGGTTTAGCACCAGCTTTAGGACCAACATTATCAGGTTGGATTATTGACCATTATTCTTGGCGTGAATTATTTGGCATGATTCTGCCGATTGCCGTAATTGTCTTAATCTTGGCGTTTTTCTTAATGCGTAGTGTGATTCCGTTGTCCAATCCAAGCATTGATATTTTCTCTGCGTTGCTATCAAGTGTTGGTTTTGGTGCCTTACTTTACGGTTTTTCAAGCGTCGGAAACAAAGGCTGGGATAGTGTAGAAGTCTTAGGGTATATTAGTTTGGGTGTTGTCGTAATTGGACTCTTTGTTTGGAGACAATTACGTTTACCACAACCATTCTTAGAATTACGCGTATTTAAATCACCTATTTTTACCATTGCTGCGATTTTATCAGGTGTCACTAATATGGCGATGATTGGTGCAGAAATGGTTGTGCCATTATATATTCAAAATATTCATGGGGAGACTGCCTTCCATTCTGGTTTAATGTTATTACCAGGTGCTTTAGTGATGGGGGTTATGATGCCTGTAACTGGTGCTATCTTTGATAAATATGGTGCTCGTCGTCTAGCAATTGTTGGGATGATTATTCTAACTGCTGCTACAGCGCCATTTGCCTTTTTAACAGCAGAGACACCAATTATGTATATCATGGTATTATATGCGATTCGAATGTTTGGGATTTCAATGGTAATGATGCCAGTTACTACTTCTGGAATGAATGCTTTACCAATGAATTTAATTAGTCATGGTACAGCTGTCAATAATACGTTCCGTCAAGTTGCTAGCTCGATTGGAACAGCTATTTTAATTAGTGTGTTAACCAATGTAACGACTGCAAACTTACCTGATGAAGCGATGTTGGATAAAACACCACTTGCCTATAAAGAACAAGCTGTGAATGCAACATTGTCTGGTTACCATTCAGCCTTCATGGTTGCGATTATCTTTGGGTTAATTGGTGTGGTTGTAGCGTTCTTCATTAAAGATAATAAGAAAACAATCGAAATTGAACCAAAGGAGGTTAACGCATGATTATTTTTATTCTACTTTTAAGCGTGATCGGTTTTGCGTTTACCTTTGTACTTGCGAAAAAATCTTGGCAAACTGGTGTGGGTGTCGTTTGCGGTGGGATTTTTATCTTATCTTTACTATTAGTTACGGCCAATTTCGTCAGTCATTTTGGAATGAAAAAAGTAGTAGAAACACAGTCCATTGAGTTGGTTTCTAGTGCGGATGGACTAGATGTGTTACTTTATCAGCCGTTAGGAGATGGCTCTGAGAAAGTTTATTTGTATCAAACACCTGACACAAAAGAACTAAAACCAACAGATACAGATTATGTGACGAATACAGTAACAGAAGGTACGCCCCCAGAATTAGTTACAGAAAAAAGTTATTGGGAATATGAAAATGATTTTTATAAATTATTTTTCGGAATTGTCAATAATAATCATGAATTTATCGAAGCAGAGAACACCTTTAACATTCCTGAAACTTGGGAAGTGTTGAGTGTCGATCAAATGAAAGAATTTGGCGAATTAGCTAAAGAACGCCAAGCTTCTTTTAAAGAAGCTGCTCAAAAAGAAATTCAAGCGAAAATGATGGAAGCTATTCAAAAAGATCCATCATTAGCAACGGATAAAGAAAAGCAACAAACAATGATTGATCAATGGACAGTTGAATTACAAAATCAAATGATGCAAGATTTATTAAATGAAGTAAAATAGCAAAAAGCGTGGAAGAGATTCCACGCTTTTTGCTATTTAATCGTAATATTGCCACTTTCAATAGTGGCATTAAAAATATTTTTAGCTGTTTCTACACTTGTAAAAGAAGTGTTGGTTTGTTTGCCCTCTAAATGAGGCACGGTTACTTTTCCATATTCTGTCTGTAAGAAAAATTGTGTGTGTTGGCGTGTTTCTTTAGTTAAACCTAGGGTGATGTCACCATATTCGCTTTTTAGATGGTTCTCACCGGTAAAGGTTAATTGTTCACCTTTGATATTTCCACTTTCGGTTTGAAATTTGGTGTTTTTAAAGGCGCTATCAGTCAAAGTGATAGTTCCGAATTCAGTGTGTATGTCACCTTTTTGAACAGTTGTTTCTTCAAAAGTTAAGTTTCCCGATTCAGAACGCATAGTCAGTTCTTCAATCTGGGTATTGTTAAAGATAGAATGATCTATTTCGTTAAGCACTTGTAAAGAATTAATGTTTGAATCTGACAATGTTAATTTTTGTGAACTAAGAGTTGCCTGTTTGGCTTGTAAGTTACGGATTGTGGCCGAGCCAGCCTCAATATTCATTGTCACAGTTTCAAGCATTTTTTCTGGAAGATATAAAGTGACTGAGATTTGATCGCTCCGAGCGATATTATCAGGATTAAATAAATGGTTAAAAAATGAAATATCAATAAAATAGTTGCGCGAATGTGTTTTTTCAAGAATCAATGTATTGTCTTTTTCCTCGTAATTCAAAGGAGAAGCAACATCACGATTGGTACTTCTATAGGAAAGATACGCTTGATTGTCAGTGGAAGGTTCAATACTAAAGTTAGCCAGATCTAAATTGACTTCCAAATTTTGGAAGGTGCTCAAAGGTTCTTTGACTAACTCAATTTTTGTGACAGTTTGTTTTCCTTTTGAACTGAAATCATTCAAATTTGCATATGCGACATACTCTCTGCCTCCTAATGTAAATCCCAAAGCAATCAAAACAAAACCAATACCGATAAAGGTTAACGCAATTCGTCGATGTAAAAATTGTTTCATGAACGAATCACCTGCTTTCTAGTTAAACGAGTAACGGTGCTTAAGCTCCAACGCTTAGTAATTTTCCAAATTGTAGGAATCACGGGTAAGACTAAAAGTCCAATGCCTATCAATAGAGCGCCTAAGCCAATCAAGGACACACCACCTGAAAATGAAACAGGCAATGCCACCAAACCACGCAAAATTAATTTACCGGCTACTAGGAAATCAGCAACGAGTAGCGAAATAAATGCTACTAACAAGCTAAACAAAACGAGGATACCTGAAAACAATAATAAAATAGCGGTCAATGCAAGCGGAATCCCAATAGGTGCCGCAAAAATTGCTAAAAGAGCTAGCCAGAAGGTCCGCTTCATTGACCAAGTTTTGACTGGCGCGTGAGTTTGTTTTTCTACTAATTGATTGAGTAATTCACTGGCAGCTTGTTTGGGTGTGCCTAGTTCTTTAATGACAATCTGTTCATTTTCAATTCCGGCTTCATCGAAATATTCAGTGAAATAATCAATGGCATCAACATAATCTTCATGTGGAAGTTTTTTTAAGTATTTTTTTAGTTGTTGTAAATAGCTTTCTCGATTCATTCTCGAATGCCTCCTTCAATAATTGCATCTAGACTATCACGGTAATTTGACCATTCATGTCTTAGAAACTGTAAGTGTTCTTTGCCAACGGGTGTCAGTGAATAATATTTTCTTTTTCGACCCTGAAAAATTTGGGTATAGGTCGTTAAGTCTCCATTTTTTTCTAATTTTTTTAAAATTGGATAGAGCGTAGACTCTTTAATATCAGCGACTAATTTAACGGTTTGACTAATTTCATAGCCATAAGAATCTGTTGTTTCTACAACGGATAAAATGATACATTCAATCAAAACAGATGATACGGGATAATACATTTCTTTCACATCCTTGATAGATAAGCCTTTTTATATATATAAATATTTTATATATATAATTTATATATATCCTACTATGAAATAATTTAAAAAGCAAATAGAAATTGGGATATTAATTGTTGACAGTTGTAGACGATAGTTGTATAGTGAATACATAAAGATTACATTCGTAAACAAAGGAAGGTATTTGGTATGCAAATTTCAAATGCAGAATGGCAAGTGATGCGTATTATCTGGTCGCAAGAACAAACGACTAGTAAAGAAATTACGCAGTTGCTACAAGAAAAATTTCATTGGACGGCTTCCACAGTCAAGACGTTATTGACGCGTTTGGTGGCAAAAAATATTGTAACGACTAAGAAGACAGGCAATCGTTATTTATATAGTCCATTAATCACGGAAGAAGCAAGTGTGTTAGCAATCAGTCAGGACGTTTCTAATAAAGTGTGTACGAAAAAAATCCCTTTAGTTATTATGGATTTGATTCAACAAAATGAATTAACGGCTGAGGACGTAGCAGATTTGATGACAGCTTTACAAGCAAAAGAGGTTGTTGGAGAAATTACTTGTGACTGTCTTCCTGAAAACCATCAATGTTAGGAGAGAGAATAATGAAAGAAACCTATAGTATCGAAGGAATGACGTGTGCATCTTGTGCGCAAACTGTTGAAAAAGCTGTTCAAAAAATTGAAGGGGTACAAGAAGCAACTGTCAATTTAGCAACAGAAAAACTTAGCGTAACCGCAGAAGATGTCAGTGAAGAACAAATTGCACAAGCGGTCACTGATGCGGGTTATCAAGTCGCTGATTCGACGGTTGAGCAAACGTTTAGTATTGAAGGGATGACCTGTGCTTCGTGTGTTCAAACCGTTGAAAAGGCAACAAAAAAAGTAGCAGGAGTCAAAGAAGCATCCGTCAATTTGGCAACAGAAAAAATGGTGGTTCGTTTTAATCCAGAAGAAGCGACTACTGCAACGATAGCAAATGCCGTTGCAGATGCTGGCTACAAGGCAATTATTGGTGAAGAATCAGCGAAAGTTGATAAAAAAGCCGCGCACATTCAAGAGATGTGGTCTCGTTTTTTGTGGTCAGCAATTTTTGCGGTGCCGTTGCTATACATCGCGATGGGGCCAATGGTCGGATTACCACTGCCGAATTTTATTCATCCAGATCATAACGTAACAGCTTTTGCGGTGTTGCAATTAATTTTAACTTTGCCAATTGTCTATATCGGTCGTTCTTTTTACACAGTTGGATTTAAAGCATTAATTAAAGGACATCCCAACATGGATTCACTCATTGCGATTGGTACGTCAGCCGCTATTTTACAGGGAATTGTTATGACGACACTTTTAGCAATGGGGAAGATTGTCGTACATCATGGAAACCATCCTGATTTATATTTTGAATCAGCAGGGGTTATCTTGGCATTAATCACATTAGGAAAATATTTTGAAGCAGTCTCAAAGGGTAAAACATCTGATGCGATAAAAAAATTGATGGGGCTAGCACCAAAAACCGCTCGTGTTATTCGTCAAGACAAAGAAGTTGAGCTACCAATTGAACAAGTACAAACAGGCGACATTGTAGTAGTACGTCCAGGTGATAAAATTCCTGTCGACGGGAGGATACTTTCTGGAAATTCGACAGTCGATGAATCGATGCTAACTGGGGAAAGTATCCCAGTTGAAAAACGTGAAGGAGACAATGTCATTGGAGCGAGTATCAATAAAAATGGTTCTTTTCGTTTCAAAGCAACGAAAGTAGGAAAAGACACCACTTTATCTCAAATTATTCGTTTAGTGGAAGATGCGCAAGGCTCAAAAGCGCCGATTGCCAAATTGGCCGATAAAGTCTCAGGAATATTTGTACCAGTAGTCATTATTTTGGCAATTTTATCTGGATTGGCATGGTTTTTCTTTGGACAAGAATCGTGGATCTTTGCATTAAGCATTACAATTTCTGTGTTAGTGATTGCTTGTCCATGTGCGCTTGGTTTAGCAACACCAACTGCGATTATGGTAGGAACAGGAAAGGGTGCTGAAAATGGGGTCTTAATCAAAAGTGGTGATGCATTAGAAGCAACGCAAAAAATTCAAACGATTGTTTTTGACAAAACAGGTACCATTACAGAAGGCAAACCAATTGTGACTGATATCATTACTTATAATCATAGTGCAGAAGAAGAAGTTTTGGTATTAGCAGCTTCGGCAGAGACAGGTTCAGAACATCCTTTAGGGGAAGCAATCGTCGAAAGTGCGCAAACACGTGGATTGTCGTTAAAAACTCCTAGCGATTTCCAAGCAATTCCTGGACATGGGATTGCTGTTAAAGTCGAAAATCAGAGCTTACTGCTAGGAAATCAAAAATTAATGAAAGAAAACAACATTGATTTATTAGATGCACTAATTAGAGCTGATCAATTAGCGAATGATGGAAAAACACCGATGTTTGTGGCAGCAGAGGGGCAATTGATTGGTATTGTAGCCGTTGCAGATACGATTAAAGAAAATAGTGTGGCTGCCATCGATAAATTACATCGAATGGGGCTTCAAGTAGCGATGATTACTGGCGATAACAAACGAACTGCCGAAGCGATTGCGAAACAAGTAGGAATTGACCGCGTATTTAGTGAAGTGTTACCAGAAGACAAAGCGAAAGAAGTAAAAAATCTACAAAATGAAGGCCTTCATGTTGCGATGGTTGGCGATGGCATTAATGACGCACCGGCTTTAGCACAAGCCGATGTGGGCATTGCGATTGGTTCAGGAACCGATGTTGCGATTGAATCGGCGGACATTGTTTTGATGCGTAGTGATTTGATGGATGTTCCGACGGCTATTGAGTTAAGTCGTGCGACCATCAAAAATATTAAAGAAAATCTTTTCTGGGCATTTGCTTATAATGTACTGGGAATACCCGTAGCAATGGGAATTTTACATCTGTTTGGTGGACCGTTATTAAACCCAATGATTGCTGGAGCAGCGATGAGTTTTAGTTCAGTTTCTGTTTTGCTAAATGCGTTGCGTTTAAAAGGATTCAAACCAAAAAAATAAGCTTAAAGACATTCATCAAGTATCTGATTGGTGAATGTCTTTTTTTTAGCGATATTTTTTTGCTTATTAATGTGCAAAAACTTCCCTAGAATTAATTGCTAATAAAAAAATACAAAATCCACATGGAGGTTTAGCGCTTTCATTTATATACTGAGTGTATCAAATTTAAGGAGGAAACAAGCATGACATTAGTTCAAGCGCTTTTAATAGCTGCATGGGCGGGATATTGTTCATATGATGATGTAGCGCCACAGATGCTGCGTCGACCATTATTAGTTGGTCCATTAGTCGGTATTATTTTAGGAGATATCACAACAGGTTTAATTATTTCGGCAACATTAGAGTTAATGTGGATGGGCTTAGGAAACATGGCAGGTTATCAAACACCGGATATGATTGTTGGGACTATTTTAGGGGTGACCGTTTCGATTACTTCAGGGACAGGTGCTACGCCAGAAGGAATTGCAGCGGGTGTAGCCGCAGCGACAACTGTAGCAATTTTAGTCCAACAATTACTAGTGATGTCACGTGTCTTAAAACAATTTTTCGAGCCTTGGGCAGATCGATTGGCCAATGAAGGTGACTTGGATGGTATGATGAAAATCAATATTGTTGCATTTATCATTCAATTTTTATTACGAGCAGTACCAACATTTCTTGTTGTTTACTTCCAAGCAGGAATCGTAGATAAAATTTTATCAGCCGTGCCAGACAATATCTTAGGTGGTTTAGGTACTGCTTCAGCAATTCTACCTGCTGTCGGTTTATCTATTTTGATGACACTAATGATGAAAGGTGTTTTATGGCCCTTTTTATTATTAGGATTCGTGCTATCAGCTTATCTTGAGCTAGGTATTTTACCAATTACGTTGATTTCCTTGTCATTTGCAATCGTTTATTCTTATATTATGGAAATTATCGATCGTCAAAATGAGATGGCAGCTATGCCCAACGCAAAAGTAACGATCGATGAAGATGAGGGGTATGACTTATGAGTGAAGAAAAACAATTGAATAATGGTTCTCAACGTGTGGCTTATGAAAAATTGACTCGTAAAGATTTAAATAAAGTCTTCTGGCGTTTACAAATTTGGGGATTAAATTTAACGTCAACGATGGTAAATACACAGGCAAATGGGTTCTTAAATGCAATGACACCCGTATTGAAACGTTTATATGGTGATGCAGACAAAGAAACACGTGCAAGAGCGATGCGTCGACATTTACTTTACTTTTTATCACAAATCACTGCGACGGGTATGATTTTAGGGATAACTGCTGCGGTCGAAGAAACGACGAAAGAAGATGAAAAAGAAGCTGTTGTAGCAATTAAAGCAGGTATGATGGGGCCTTTAGCTGGTATTGGAGACAGCGTATTTAAGATTACGATTCAAGCCATTGCGGGTAGTATTGGTGCAGCTTATGCGATGCAGGGGAGTATCTTAGGGCCTATCTTAATGTTTCTAATCTATAACGGATTAAATATTGGCGTAAAATACTACGGAATCATTGCTGGTTATGAAAAGGGCATGGAATTTATCCAAAGTGGTGAACAAGCAAAAGTCATGCAAAAAATTATCAACATTTCTACCATGGTAGGGGTTATCGTCTTAGGGGCATTAATTGCTCAATACGTGAAAATTAATGTTGGTACTGAAATTAAGATGGATGAAACGGTTATCAGTATTCAAAGTCTATTAGACGGTATTTTACCAAAACTATTACCATTAATATTCACGATTAGTTTATTTAAATTACACAGCTACATGCCAAGAAAATATTTAACTTATTTAATCTTCGCTATTTTAGCTATTGGTACAGTGTTAGCAGTAATGGGAATTTTAGTGTAGGGAGTAGAAAGGAAGGTTTACATGGCAATTAATCTAATCGTTGCAAGTCATGGTTTGTTTGCCCAAGAGGCATTAAAATCAGCTGAAATGATTTTAGGCGTGCCACAAGAAAATGCTGCTGTTGTATCAATTACTGCAGGGCGCACGTCTGAAGAATGTTTAGAGGAATTAACAAATATATACAATCAACAAAGTAAAAAAGGAAATGGTACGTTGGTTTTAGTCGATATTTTTGGGGGAACACCAGCAAATATCGCCACGTATTTAACATTGACCAAAGAGGATGTTCAAGTTTATTCAGGTTTGAATATCCCGATGTTATTAGAGTTGTTTTTAAGCAATCCAGAAAATATGGAGCAAGCTAAAAACATTATTGAAAGTGTACATGGGGTTTCATTAGTAGATATTACGGCAAAAGCTAAAGAGGGGATGGGAGAAGATGGCGATTCAATGGATACGTATTGATGATCGTTTAATTCATGGACAGGTAGCAAGCTCATGGTTACGACATGTGGGAGCAGAACAAATTATTTGTGTGAGCGATAGTGCCGCAAGTAATCCGGTACAAGCACAAGTATTAAAAATGGCGGCACCAGGCTATATGGTACATGTTTTTGGAGTTGATAAATTCATTCGGGTATATCAAAAAAACCCAATAAAAAAATCTACTTTTTTAATTTTAGGTAGTACGGCGGATTTATTGAAATTAAAAGAAGGTGGTGTGAATATCACCGAAGTGAATTATGGCGGCATGCGTGAGCGTAATGATCGTACAATTCGTTATGATCATGATTTATGCTTTACCGCAGAAGAAGAAGAAGCTTTAAAAACATTAGTAGATTCAGGCGTAAAAATCGACTATCAAATGGCAGCCTATGATGCACCCACACCGTTATTGACGTATATAAGTCAAGTGAAAAAAGGAGAGTAGATATGCGAATTGATTATGTTGAAGCATTTTTTTTAGAAGACAATCAAAATGAATTGAATATTGTCACAGATATAGAAGATATCGGCAAATATCAGCTTTATTGGACATATGAGAGGAATGCTCTTACAGAAGATAAAGAATTTATTTTAGAATCTGATCAAAAAAATCAAACATTTGAATTTGCATATAATACTGATCGTGTGAATTATTTTATTATTGAATTTGAAAACCATCGACCATTGTTATTTGGTTATCGAATTTTACCAATGTCAGGAATGTATAACTTTCGAGATATTGGTGGCTATCGCACTGAGGAAGGTAAACGTATTAAGTGGGGTGTTGGTTTTCGATCAGATCATTTACAAAATTTGAATGATGATGGATTTGAGTTTTTACGAAGTATTGGATTGAAATCAGTCATTGACTTTAGAAGTCCATTTGAAGTGGATAAGGATCCGAATCCATTCTTTAGTGAGGCAGCTCAGGCATTTAATTTTGATCCACAAGCACACGTAGCGATGGCTGCTGGATCAGCACAAAATCTTGATACAAGTGAGGATATGAAAGAGCGTGCATTAAAAGCAATTGCCAGCGGTGAAACAGGAGCGCAACAGATGGTTGATCAACAATTAGCGTTTGTTGACAGTCCAACAAGTATTGAAGCCTTTAAACAAACGTTAAAAACTGTTGCACAAGCAGAAAATATTCCTACGATGCAACATTGTCGCGGTGGGAAAGATCGCACAGGGTTTGCTTTAATGGTTTTAGAAGGACTTTTAGGCGTGCCAACGTCTTCTCTAGTTTATGATTATATGTTAACGAATCGCGCTCGAGCGAAGAAAAATGTCAGTTATTATAATCGTTTTTTAGAAGAAACTGGGAATGAAAAAATTGCACAATATTTATACTCACTTTTTGATACAAAAGAAGAATTTATCTGTGCATCAATTGAAAAAATAGTTACAAATTATGGAACAATTCGGCAATATGCTCAAATCGTTCTTGAACTTTCCGATGAAGAAATTTCTGCTCTAGAAGAGTTGTTTTTAGAAGAAGAATAAGGTTAAAATAACTGGTGGAAGCAGACTGAGAACAATAAGTCGACTTTCATCAGTTATTTTATTAAAAAAATGAAAGGGGTAACAATGAAAAAACTCACATTTAGAGAAATTAAGCTTTTAAATATCTTATTAACACAAGAGTTTGTTTCAGCAGAAGAATTGATGCAAGCATCAAATATATCATTGCGAACCTTACACGCAGAAATTAGTTTTATTAACGATGCTCTCGCTAAGCAATCACCTGATATTCAAATTATTAATCAGCGTGGAAAAGGATATGCTTTAGATTATCCAATGGAGCAAATTAATTGGATTGAAAAGCTCAATCGTCATTGCAAAAACTATTTAAATGTTTCTTTGAATAAACGTTTTAGTGAAAACCTTCGAATCGCATTTATTTGTCGCGAATTTTTTGCTACAAGAGAATATACTAAAATTGAAGATATTGCTCTAGCAATGAACGTGAGTGTTGCTACGGTAAATAAAGATATGCGTGCCGTTCGTCATTTTTTAAAATTTTATGGTCTATCTCTACAATCGATGCCTTATTATGGCATGATTATCGAAGGTCAAGAGCAAGCAATTCGTTCATGTATGATTGATTTATTAGATATTTATAGTTATTCAGAAGCGCCATTGTTTTTTGAGATGAGTTTGGAGCAATATGGATTACGTAAAGAAGAAGTATTAAAGGTCATGGCACAAGCAAGAAGTGTTTTGGCAGCAACTAATTATCCATTAACAGATAGTGGTTTTCGGCGTGTAATCAAATATTTACTGATATTTCCATTACGTGAAGGGTTGCAATCCACCCTTTCTGAAAAAGAAAGCCAACTGATTCGCCAATTACCAACATACGCTCTTGCTCAACAGCTTTTACCGCTAACCATACCACAAGAAATTGAGATATTTGCCTTGTTTCTTTTTAACAATAGTGAAGTTAGTCAATGGACAGATGAAACAGTCAAATTACTTTTACCAGAAGTTTCAGCGATGCATCAACGTATTATGCAACGAATTTATCAGCAATACGGCTTACAGTTGACAGCTTATCCAGATTTCTCCAATTATTTATTACAGTTTTTTTACCAATTTCAATTGCGTAAAACATATCATTTTACAGAACTAGAAGTCTTAAGGTCAACACAGCATGTTGTTAAAAAATTTTCTTCTTCTGTTGCATTGGCAAGTACTATTTACTGTGAGCTACCTCAATGGCAAGAAGCGGATTTTTATGACCGTTTATTTTTCGACTTTGTTATGCACTTGTACAATTTGGCTTGTCGTTTAAAAAATGAATATGAACTAACTCGTATTATTATCATTAATGAGGGCGGAAAAATTGCTAACGAAACCTTAATGAATAAATTAAAACAATACAGTCAATACAATGTACACTATCACTATCATTATTTTTATGAATTAGAAAACCTAGATTTTAAAAACTATGATTTTGTTTTTTTATCAGAGGCTTACCACTATGATACTTCTAAAATTCCCATTCCCACTTTGACTTTTGACTTTTTCTTAAGCCATAATTTTGTTAGTTTGTTATGGTCACGTGTTTTTGTTTCAAAACGAAAATTTGGTTCAGTAATTAATTATCTCGTTCATCCACAAATTATTGAATTAACAGGTACGTTTTCAGAGATCGTTTTACAAATTAGTGATTATTTATGGCGACTTCCCAACTATCATCCTGATATGCCACAAGAAACATTTCAAAAATTTATTGAGATGGTAATTAACACAGCTGATTATAGCCATCCATCAGTTAATAAATTACTGAATTTATTTGCGACAGAAGCCATGGAAGATCGCTATTTTATTTTTCGTTTTGCCGAACCTGTCTTCGTTCGTGGGAAAAAAATTAGTAGCTTACAATTTGTTTTTCTAGATATATCCAAGGGTCTATTAGAAATCAAAAATGGGGATTCTCAATTTCGCAGATATGTACAGCAATGAAAAAACGACTACTGCCAATTTCAGTAGTCGTTTTGCTTTATTTGGTAACTCCTTGCAATAACCAGTCTTTTCTAAAGCGAAAATCAATAACTAGTTCTTCGGTTGACCAGTTATTAACAACACAATCAGTCAAGGCGTTCATCACTAAAGCCATAATGAAATATAAAAAACTTAGGGCTTCTTCTAATGAATTCATCACAAAATGATTCGCAGAAAGTAGCGTTAACCATTGCTTAACCATTGGAGAATTTGGAGACATCTGAGCACGCTTCATTGCTTGTAATTCGTTATTTTGGGTTAATAGTTGTAATTTTTTCCAATAGTCACTATTACGATCAAGTTCGCTACAATGAATGAGAAATTGTTCAATTCCTAAGAAAAAATCTTGCGCATGTTGTTGAATCGACGAGAGAATGGCGTTATGAACACTTATAGAACATTTATGAATAAGATACGTATACGCATCTTCTAAATCTTGAAAATATTTATAAAAAGCCCCTCGTGACATTTGCATGGCTTCAACAATTTCAGAGACTTTTACTTGACTGACATGGCGATTATAAAAATTTTCCAAGAGAATTTGTTCGATATGCGCCTTTTTTTCAACAGACAAATTTTGGAAGGTTTCTTTTGGCATGATGTTTCTCCTTTTCAATACAGTCTCCTTGTATTATACTCGCAACGATTTTCTTTGTCACTGTTGGAAAGGCTGTTCTACTAATTGTCCATCCTGCATATGAAAAATGCGGTCACTATGTTGAATCATACGTTCATCATGCGTGACCATGATAGTCGCTTTTTGTTTTTCATGCGCTTCTTTAATCAATAAATTGACGACATCATAGGCATGTTCAGTATCTAAACTCGCTGTAGGTTCATCTGCTAAAATCAAACTTGGTTCGTTGAACAAGGCACGCGCGATGGCAACTCGTTGTCGTTCTCCACCGGATAAATCACGTGGGTATTTCTCTTTTAAATCATAAATATCCAATGAACGAAGCAAGGAATCCAAGCGTGTATTATCTTCTTTTCGCTTAGCGACTTTTTTTACTAGAGTAAACTGTTCATGAACTTTTAAAAAAGGAACGAGATTTGAACTTTGTAAAATAAATCCAATTTCTTTAAAGCGTAAATCCGCACGTTTTTTTTCATTTAAATTTGAAAAGGCGTGTCCATTAATCAAAATGTCTCCAGAAGTTGCGGTCTGTAATCCACCAGAAATTGTTAAAAAAGTGCTTTTTCCTGAACCAGAAGGCCCAATAATACTGACGAACTCCCCTTGTTTGACGGTAAAATTAATTTCTTTTAGGGCGGTCACCTCAGTATGTCCGGTACCGAATCTCTTAACAATATTTTTCATAACTAAAATATCTTTCATTTTTTATCCTCCTATTGCTGTAATGGGATCGACTTTGGTAACTGTTCGTATAGAAAATAACCCGCCAATTATTGCGACACTAATCAATAGCCCACTGTATAAGCCCCACTGTGACCAAATAATGGCAAAAGGCATCGCATCTGGTAATACTAAACTGGTACCAAATGCCAAGAAAATGGCTAATCCAACTCCGATTACCCCTACGATAAAAGCTTGTGCGATTAAGGAATTTGCAAGAAAGCTATTACGAATCCCTTGAGCTTTCATCACACCGAAAATGGCAGTTTTTTGTAACGTAATTACGTACATGAAAATTCCCACCACTGCGGTTGCAACCACAAATAAGAAATAAATCATCGCATCCAAGGTAAGATTTTGAGCAGAATATCCTGGAATATTTTCAATTAGTTCAGGCGTTGTTAAGGATGTCATCTTTTCATTTGTAGACGGAAGTTGCGCCTTTTCTTTGGTTACCACAGCATTAATGGGTTGGTTATTCAAGGGCTGATCTCCAAATTTGAGTTGCGTCCACGTTTCAAGATTCGTATAGATAACAGGCGTCACTGTGTAATAATTTTCTGAAGTAATGCCAACGATGGTTAACGCTTCTGGATAATTACCAATTTTGATGGTATCACCAAGATGATAGCCATCTTTTGCTAAATTTTCAGGAATGATAATCTCATTGTTCTGTTTGAATCTTGTCCCTTTGATAAGAGTAGGGAGTAAAAAAGCTTTTTCTGCTGTACCAAAAACAGTAACATTTTGTTCAGCTCCTTTGATGGCACCATTATAGATACCAACTGGTGCTTTTTGTTTAGCTGTAATTTGATCAAAATCATCCATGGTCAGTTGGGAAGCCGTGAGTGTTTTATTGGCTTCTTCGGATAAAATGATTTCTTGGGCTTGCCAATCTTCCACTCCTTTTTTAAATTCTTCTGCTAATCCTCGCGCTAAGCCAGAGAGCATAAAGACGACATAAGCAATTAAAAGCATCATGCCAATAATTAGTCCATAACGCAATTTAGCGTAACGCATTTCTTTGATTGCTAAAAACATGGGTATTCCTCCTTGTGTTTTATAGTGACAAAATGTCACTTCTAGAAAGAGTGTAACGAAAAAGTGACATTTTGTCACTTATAATGCAAAAAGAAGGAATTTCCTTCTTTAAAATTGTTTCAAATACCAACAATCCATCGTGTCGTGTCCGCTTGACCCTAACGGTGCGGTGAGTTTTTCAAAATGATTTTTTTCATATAGGTGGATGGCTTTGTCCATTGTGGAAAATGTTTCTAAATAGATTCCTTGATAGTGGGCTTTGGCAAATTCAAGAGCTTGAGTCATCAACTGTTGTCCGTAGCCTTTGCCTTTGACTGTATGACTGAGATAGAGTTTTTGTAATTCTGCCACATGCTCTTTAAATGGAGCAACGCCGACACCTCCAAGCACTTGCTCATTTTCTACGAGAACCCAATAAATGGCATTTGGTAGCGAATAGAACTGAGATAACTGATCTAGCTCAGGATCAAAATAAGCTGTTCCAGGAATATCTAAGTGGTAATATTCTAAATTTTCACGGATAATTTTAGCAATGGCAGCATTGTCTTTTTCTTGTATGGGGCGAATATGCATCTTTCTTCTCCTTTTGAGTGGTTTTATTCGAAAATAATAATGAAAATTCTTTTTAGTACTTGAAAGTTTCAGAAAATTCATGTAGAATTTTGAAGGTTTAATTAATTTTATAAAGTTGGGGATGGTTTTGCAATGTCTAAGTATCAACGAAAAGTTTTAGTTTCTACTTCTGCTGGAATCGCATTAGAAAACATGGATATCATGTTTCTGGCTTTTTCACTTTCCTCTATCATTTCGACCTTTGGGATTTCAGGTACGCAAGCAGGTTTAATTGCAACAATCACCAATTTAGGAATGTTAGTTGGTGGGATTTTTTTTGGTTTAATGGCGGATAAATATGGTCGGGTCAAAGTTTTCTCACAAACAGTTATTTTATTTTCAGTGGCATCATTATTAATGTATTTTGCATCAAATATTTATTTAGTCTATTTATTCCGCTTTATCGCTGGGATTGGTGCAGGTGGTGAATATGGCGCATGTATGTCATTAATTTCCGAAACATTCCCTAAGAAACATTTAGGAAAAGCAACGTCAATGGCTGGTATTGGTGGACAAGTTGGAGCTATGTTAGCTGCTATTTTAGCTTCATTGATTATTCCGACATTTGGTTGGGAAATGCTTTATGTAATTGGTGTGTTACCAGTCATTATGGTCTTGTTTATTCGTCGGGACTTGAAAGAACCCGAAGCGTTTGAAGAAACAAAAGCAAGCGGTCGTAACACGAGTTTATGGTCATTGTTTGCTAATCCTAAAACAGCATGGCAAACGATTGGTTTAACTGCAATGGTTACTGTCCAAATTGCGGGTTACTTTGGTCTGATGAACTGGTTACCGTCAATTATGCAAACGCGTTTGGGCTTGTCGGTTTCAGGTTCTTCTTTATGGATGGTTAGTACTATTTTAGGGATGTCAGTAGGAATGTTAACCTTTGGAACAATCATGGATAAAATTGGTGCCAGACGTTCATACGTAATCTTTTTAATTTGTTCCGCACTTTCAGTTTATTTATTAGTATTAGCTAGAAATCAGTGGACGTTAATTACCGCAGCAGTTATAGTTGGTTATTTTATTAATGGAATGTATGGTGGTTATGGCGCAATTATTAGTCGATTATACCCAACAGCCATTCGAGCAACAGCAAATAATTTCATTATGAACTTAGGACGAGCTGTCGGTGGTTTTTCGTCAATTGTTATTGGCTTTTTAATGGATAATTATGATTTACAAGCAGTTGTTTTATTCTTATCGTTGATTTACTTAGTTAGTTTGACAGTATTAATGACAATTCCGGGGATTAAAGCTTTAAATGAACAAGTGTAAAAGAGGAGTATTTTTACTCCTTTTTTATTTTATGTAAAGGAGAAGATCGATGTTAAATGGGGTACTCGTCAATAGTGCAGCAATTATTTTAGGTGGTTGCTTAGGTGCGGTGTTGCGAAATATTAGTGAAGAAATGAAAGATACGGTTACAAAAGGAATTGGTTTAGGGGTCGTTGCGTTGGGAATCCAGATGGCTATTCAAACCAAATCTTTTACAATGGTCATTATTAGTTTGTGTATTGGTGCAATGATTGGTGAATTTTTTGGAATTGAAAAGGGTATGAATCGCTTGGGTCTATTTTTAGAAAAGAAATTTGCGCGTTCTAATAGTAATTTTGCTGAAGGCTTTGTGACGGCATCGCTTATTTTTGTGATTGGTTCCATGGGGATTGTCGGTTCGATTGAAAGTGGTGTTTCTGGAAATCATGCAACACTGTACACAAAAGCAGTCATGGATGGCTTTTTATCCATTATGTTGACAGCCTCTTTAGGTGTTGGTGTGTTATTTTCTTCGATTCCTATTCTTTTATATCAAGGGGCTATTGTTTTAGCGGCAAGCGTATTAGTCCGCTTGATTCCTCCTGAACTGATGACCGAATTAATGGGTGAAATTAGTGCCATTGGTGGTATTATGATTTTGGGGATTGGAATGAATATTTTGAAAATCAGCTACATTCGAGTGTCGAATTTTTTACCAGGAATTCTCATAATGGTGTTGTTGATGTGTGTCCAGTATTTCTATTAATAGTTATCGATAGGTTTCTTATTTTGCTTGTGTTACTCTAGAAAAGAGGAGGTCATTTGGATGAAATGGCTTATTTGGTTACTGAGTGTGATTGGAATTGAGTTAACGGGTTTTATTTCTAGTTATTTTGCGGGGGATATTCAAACGGTCTACCAAGAGTTGCAAAAGCCACCCTTGTCTCCAGCAGGCGGTGTCTTTGGAATTATGTGGACGATTCTTTATGCGATGATTGGGACAGCCTTGTTTCTATTAATTACGTCAAAAGTTAATAAAGGCAAACAAACAGCAATTGTGTTATTTATTATTCAACAAGTTTTAAATTTCTCATGGAGTATTATTTTCTTTGGTGGCGGTCACTATTGGCTTGCGAGTGTCGTGATTGTTGCGCTGATTCTCTTAATTGTAGCGTGCATCAAAGTTTTTTATCGGATTCAGCCTTTCGCAAGTTATTTATTTGTTCCGTATCTCTTATGGTGTATCTTTGCAGGCTATTTATGTATTGGCATTGCTATTTTAAATTAAAAAAAGTAGATAAAAAAACTATCCAGATGATAGAAAAAGGTGCGAAAGCGCAGCCGTTTTCTCGATGATCCGGATAGTTTATTTTTTTGTCTAAATATATTCTTCTGTTAACGTCATAAATTCATTGATATCTTTTAAGACCATATCGATACCTGCTTGCCAGAAATCAGGTTTTGTTAAATCAACTTGTAGATGTTTTTGTGCTAATTCTTCGGTTGTCATAGACGCTGTGTCGCGTAACAAGGCAATATATTCATCTTCAAAGTTTGAGCCTTTTTGATTGGCATACGCATAAATACCCATGCTGAATAGATAACCAAATGTATACGGGAAGTTGTAAAATGGGACATCATCAATAAAGAAATGTAATTTCGCAGCCCAGAAATGGGGATGATACGTACCTAAGCTATCTAAATAACTTTCTTTTTGAGCAGCTAACATCATTTCAGTGATCTGTTCAGCAGAAACCAACCCTTTTTGACGCGCTTGGTAGAAATTATTTTCAAAAATATAACGGGTATGGATATTCATGAACATTGCAATTGCATTTTGCATTTTAGCGTCTAATAAATTTATTTTTTCTTCTTTGGTCGTTGCTTCTTTTAATGTCGCATCAGCAACAATTAACTCGGCAAAAGTACTTGCTGTCTCGGCAACATTCATCGCATAGTCTTGATTTAAGCTAGGCAAGTCCCACATCACACTACTGTGAAACGCATGTCCTAATTCGTGTGCTAACGTCGCTACTTCATTGACAGAATTACTATAAGTCATGAAAATACGTGATTCTTGCGTTTCAGGTAAGCTAGTGCAATAACCGCCAGGGCGTTTGCCTGGACGATCTTCCGCTTCAATCCATGCGTTATCAAATGCCATTTGCGCAAATTTGGACATTTTTGGACTGAATTTCTCAAAGTTTTCCACGATAAATGTCGCTGCAGCATCAAACGAATAGGTACGTTCTTGCATCTCGCCTAAAATAATAGGCGCATCTTGGTCTTGCCAATCCATTTTTTCTTTCCCAAATAATTGCGCCTTACGTGTTAAAAAGTCAACGATAGGTTGTTTATTTTTTTGAATCGTTGCCCACATGGTATCTAGCGTTGCTTGTTCTAAACGATTATATTCTAATGGTTCTTTTAAGTAGTTATCAATTCCATGCAATTTTTGAGTGGACAAGCGGAAGCCGTCTAAGTGATTAAGAGTATCTGCAAATAAATCAGCTTTTTCATTCCAAGCTTGCTCCCATTTCTCAAATAATTCTTGACGAATGTTGGCATCAGGATCACCCATCATTTTATTAAAGGCTTGTCCTGCTGATAAGTGAATTTTTGTTCCATCTTCTTGCGTAAATGGAATCGTGATACTAGCGACAATTGTATCGTAATGTTCGCTCCAAGCATTTAACCCATCCAATTTCAATGTATTAATAATGTTTTCTTCAGCTTCAGATAATAGTTCGTTCCCGTCACGACGAATCTCTGTTAGACGGAAAGCAACTGGTTGTAATTGTTCCGTTGCCATTTGTGTGGTCCATGTATTATCGTCAATTTCTGTTAATTTTTTAGAGAAAATAGTACGTGCTAATTGATATTCTGGTAATTTACTGTATAAGTCGCCAGATAATATTTTTGCTTTACTATCGTTGACATTACTTGAAAGTAGGGCATTGATGAAACTCGAACATTGCCCAAAGCCATTGCTAATGGTTTCAGCTAATTGTAACAATTTCACCAAGGCATCTGTTGCATCTTCAGTTGGTGACCAAGCCGTTACTGCTTGGTGATACGCATGAATTTCATCTGATAATTGTGCCATACGTTGTGTTAATTTTTCTGAATCGCTTCCTCCTGGAAAAATAGTTTCTAAATCCCAGTTGATTGCATAAGTCATGAAAAAAACTCCCTTCTGTTTTCCGTATACAGTATAACATAACTGTTTCTTTGCTAAACAGAAAATGCTAAGATGAGATATTGAGGTGATGAAACAGTGAAAAAAGGTATGAAAAATGGAAATACCTATTTAATTATCGGTTTTGTTGTGATAGCAGTTCTCTTTTATAGCTCTTCGCAATCCTATGAGGAGCAGTCTCAAATTGGTTTACTTACCGTGTTGTTAAAAAATGAACCGTTCAAAGAGTGGCTAAGTAAAATTTCTTTTATCTATGCAGATAGCGAAGTTAGTATCCAAGCAAAAGGTTATTTTGCTTTTATTGAATTTTTTGTGCGGAAATTTGCGCATTTTGGGACGTATTTTGTTTTAGGTGGTAGCTTTTTCTTGGGATTGTTTCCTAAATTAAACTCATTAGGTTTGTCGGCTTTCTTTGGTTGGATGGCAGCAACGGGTTATGCAGGAATGGACGAATTTCACCAAATGATGACCAATGGACGCACGCCGTTATTTCAAGATGTGATGTTAGATTCAGTTGGCGCGTTAACAGCAGTTCTGTTATGTTGGATATTCATTGGCTTTCGACAACAACGAATTTTCTAAAAGGAGAGGATAGAATTGGCGGGACATAGTAAATGGAAAAATAT
This sequence comes from Enterococcus sp. DIV2402, assembly GCF_017426705.2. Classification (NCBI taxonomy): domain Bacteria; kingdom Bacillati; phylum Bacillota; class Bacilli; order Lactobacillales; family Enterococcaceae; genus Enterococcus; species Candidatus Enterococcus lowellii. The sequence goes on from NZ_CP147251.1 coordinate 576,466, forward strand.
TCAAGGAAGAAAAAATGCTCAAGATGCAAAACGAGGCAAAATTTTCCAAAAACTATCAAGAGAAATTTATATTGCGGCAAAAAATGGTGGGGCAGACAGTGCTTCAAATCCGGCATTGCGTTTAGCTTTAGACAAAGCCAAAGCAGCCAATATGCCCAATGATAATGTGGAACGTGCCATCAAAAAAGCTACCAGCTCAACTGATGGCGCAAACTATGATGAAGTTGTTTATGAAGGTTATGGACCAGGTGGAGTGGCGATTCTAGTAGAAACGCTAACGGATAATCGCAACCGAACAGGAACCAATGTCCGCGTTGCCTTTAGTCGCAATGGGGGGAATCTAGGAGAAACTGGCTCGGTAAGTTATATGTTTGACCGCAAAGGGTATCTGGCGATTGAAAGAGAAAATTTAGCTTTGGATGAAGATGAAATGCTGGAGAAAGTGTTGGAAGTCGGCGGTGAAGATTTAATTACCTCCCCGGAAGTATTTGAAATTTACACAGCGCCTGAAGATTTTACGACAGTTCGTGATGAATTAGAACAAAGCTTTACCTTAGCACAAGCCGAATTAACGATGTTGCCACAAACTACTACAGTATTGTCAGATGCACAAAAAGCACAATTTGACCAATTAATCGAAAAACTAGAAGATGATGACGATGTATCAGAAGTTTATACATCTATTGAAGAATAAAAAAAAGCTGAACGATTGCCGTTCAGCTTTTCTGTTTATAGGACAATAACTGGTGTTCCAACTTCAACCATATCGAATAATTCTGCCATGACTCCAGGTGGTGTATTCACGCAACCATGAGAACCAACTGTTTTCCATAATTCACCACCATAAGCAGGTTGCCAGTTAGAATCATGAATACCAACACCTGTCCAATCAATTGGCATCCAATAATCAACAGGTTCTGCATATTTTGAACCGTCATCATTTGTTCCACGTAAGGTAGCGTTACGTTCTTTATTCCAGATATAAAAGACTCCTGGAGGGGTAGGTGTTTTAGGTTTTCCAGAAACAATATCGGTTTCTAGTACCACTTTGCCTTCTTTGTAGTACCACATGTGTTGATTTTGTAAATCAACTTCAACGTAAGTATCACTAAATAGTGGTGCTCCCGCATCGGCGCTTCCTTGAGCAATTGGTGTGCGAGTAAAATCTTCACCATTTGATAAATCAGCAATCAAGGCATCAGTTTCATCATCTGGTGCGATTGTCCAACTCAATGTCCCAGCAGGAACCGTCACTTCACCACGTTTGGTACTATTAAATTTAGAATCATTGGTACTTGTATTATATTTCTCCCCTAAAGAGGCAACATATTCACGGACTTTGTCGCGATTAATGTCTGCTTTGCCATCTTTGTAAGATAACCAGTCCATGATTTTATCTTTAGGAATTTCAAACGTGTTTCCATTAATTGTATAAGAAGCATTTACATGCGCAATTTTATTTAAGGCATCTGCTTCTTTATTTAGTTCTGCATTATCAGATGTAATCTTCGGTGTTGTTTTATAAGTGTCTAGATTTAATTCGTCTTTACCCGTTAATAATTCTGTTTTGAAATCTTCAATCGTTTGTTGAACATCAAATTTGGTACCAGTCACTTCAGGAGTAATTTCAAAACCATCTTCGCCCTTAGTTAATTTTGCATCTTCAGTTACTTGACGATCTTTATTTAGTTCATCAAGTTCTTTTTTTAATTCTTCAGTTTTGTCAGCTAAAATATCTTCATCAAAAGCTGCTTCATTCAGAGAAAGATTTTGTTTTGAGCCGAGGGAAGCTGTACCCCATAACCATTGACTTTGGTCATTTTGCATTTTTTCTAAATCAGAAGTAAAGTCTGTATTTAAACCAAATTCATGTTTATTAATGGTTTTCCATTCTTGGTCATTTTCTTTTAAAGTAAATTCTTGTGCTGCATAACGATCATGCAACTTTTTATTTGCTTCTTCTACAGTTAACTCACTTACATTGATATCTTCAACATATGTTTTTGGTAAAAAACGATCAACATAATATGTACTACGATAAGAATAACCTGCGACAATAACTAAAATACCCACCAACACGCCAATGATGACTTTTTGAGTCGTAGACGTCATTGAACGTTTTCCAGAAAGAGACATAAAGATATTCAACTCCTCATAAATTTAAAATTGAGCTACAATACAACACAATAAGTTAGTAATATCATAGCATATTTACAATTGAAAACGAGAATAATGCTTGAAAAGTGGATGAATTCTAATAAATATTTAAAAAAGAGGGGAACATGACCGTAAAGTATGGACATGTTCCCTCTGCTATTTTCTCGTTTCGTTACAAATTAGTTGTTTTCAGCATCTTCAGCATCTAGTTTGGCAAAAGCCGCATCTAGAATATCTTTCAATTGTTTTGCTGAAGCGGCCATACGATCTTTTTCGCCGTCATTTAACGGAATTTCAATGACTTGTTGGATACCTTGTGCATTAATAATGGCAGGTGCACCAATATAGATGTCAGATAATCCATATTCACCATTCATATAAACAGATAAAGGTAATACCGCATTTTCATCGCCTAAAATCGCTTTAGTGATACGTGCTAAAGCAACAGCAATTCCATAAAAAGTTGCGCCTTTTCTCTCAATGATGGTGTAAGCAGCATCACGCACGCTAAAGAATAAGTTAACCATTGCTTCTTCATCAACTTCTGGATGATTTTTAACCCATTCGTAAATTTGTAACCCAGCAACGTTGGCGTGAGACCATACAGGGAATTCTGAATCGCCATGTTCTCCTAAGATATAAGCATGAACATTACGAGCATCAACATCTAATAATTGTGCTAATGCTTGACGGAAACGTGCAGAATCTAGAGATGTTCCTGAACCAATTACGCGTTCTTTAGGGAAACCCGAAAACTTCCAAGTTGAATAAGTTAAGATATCGACCGGGTTGGCTGCGATTAAGAAAATCCCATCAAAACCTGACGCAACAATCTGTGTCACTACTTCACGATTGATTTTTAGGTTTTTGTGAACTAAATCTAAACGTGTTTCTCCCGGTTTTTGAGGAGCACCAGCAGTGATAACCACAATATCAGCATCATGTGCATCTGCATAAGTGGCTGCATAGATTTTTTTAGGTGAAGTGAAAGCTAAGGCATGAGACAAATCCAAAGCATCTCCTTCAGTTTTTGCTACGTTGATATCAATAATGCCGATTTCTTGGGCGATGTTTTGAGTTACTAAGGCAAATGCGTAGCTAGAACCTACTGCGCCATCTCCAACAAGAATAACTTTTTGATGATCTTTCTTTAATGTTTGTGCAGTCATCGGTGTATCAATCCTTCCAATTTTTGTTTTAATATTTCCTTTACATTTACTATGTTACCATCTTCACGAGGATTTGTCATGTGATTTATGAAACAATATAACAGTTTTTTTAACTGTGCTAGTTGTAAATGCTTACTTCACAAATCTGTATTTATTTTTAATAGGTAAAATAGTTAAAGAAATCTTTATTAAAGCATTGAATTTTGGGCTATTAGGACGGATTATGTTATAATTTAGAAAAATACGCAGAGAAACTGGACAATGAACAATTGTCCAGCATTTTGCGTGAGGTTGAAAAAAATGGAACAAATGGAGATAGATAGATAGATGAAAATGATTGTCGGACTGGGAAATCCTGGTAGAAAATATGAACATACAAAACATAATGTTGGCTTTATGGCAGTGGATCGTTTAGCGCAACAATTTAATACTACGTTCAAAAAAAATCCTTTTGAAGCAGAAGTTGCTGATTTTTTTGTGAACGGAGAAAAAGTTTTATTAGTTAAACCACAAACATTTATGAATGAATCCGGACGAGCAGTGGGACCATTAATGACGTATTTTGGTGTTTATCCAGAAGAACTGGTTGTCATTTATGACGATTTAGATTTAGCCTTAGGGAAAATTCGCCTTCGTCAAAAAGGGAGCGCAGGGGGACATAATGGGATGAAGAGTATTATCTCGCATCTCAATACACAAGAATTTGATCGCATCAAAATTGGGGTTGATCGTCCGCAATCAGGCATGACTGTAGTGAATCATGTCTTGAGTGATTTTTCAAAAGAGAATCAACCATTAATTGAAGGTAGTATTGATAAAGCTGTAGAAGCGACTATCGACTTTATCGAAAAAAATGATTTTATTGCTACGATGAATCGTTTTAATTAGGAGGGAAAGCATGGATTTAATTAATTTAATAGAAAAAACTCCTTTTATTAAAGAGTGGCATCAAGGCATTGAAGAGAAGATGCAGCGCCAATTAATGACGGGATTAGCAGGTTCTGCTAAAACGTTAGCGATTGCGAGTACCTATCAAAAATTCCGTCGTCCAACCGTTGTTGTGACGGCGAATTTGTATTATGCCAACCAATTAGTAGAAGACTTACGTCAAGTAATCGACGATGTTTATATTTTTCCAGTAGATGAAGTTCTTTCTGCAGAAATGGCCTTTGCTTCACCAGAAGCCAAAGCTGAACGGGTATTAACCTTACATGCGATTGCTGCAAACCAACCAGGTGTATACGTATTACCTGTGGCAGCTATTCGTAAATTTTTACCTACATTAAAGACCTGGCAAGAAGTCCAATTTTCATGGCAGGTAGGCGATGAAATCGATGTAGAGCAATTGCCACAACAATTAGTGTTAATGGGGTATGAACGCCAAACGATGATTGGTAAACCGGGTGAATTTAGCATTCGAGGAAGTATTATTGATATTTATCCTCTACATACGGAATATCCTGTGCGTATAGAACTATTCGATGTCGAAATCGATTCGATGCGCTATTTCGATGTGGAAACCCAACGTTCTGTGACTAATTTGGATGAAGTCTTGATTTTGCCGACAACAGAATTAGTTTTTTCAAAAGAAAACTTAGTAAAGGGTAGTGAAAAGCTCCAAGAATTATTAACCAAACGCTTAGCAGTGACCAATGAGCCAACTGATAAGCAATTTTTATCGGATTATTTTGGTCAATTGATAGCTTCATGGAAAGATGGAATTCCAGGAGACACTGCCAATTTCTATACGGATCTTTTATATCAAGAAAAACAAACCATTTTAGATTATTTTGCGAAAGATGCTTTATTATTAGTTGATGATTATGGTCGTATCATGGAAACCAATCGTGAAATTGAACGTGAAGAAAGCGAATGGCATACGCAAAAAATTTCTGAACTGCGTGTGTTTTCTGAACAAACATTTGGCGTCAATCTCCATCAATTATTCCAACGTTTAACGTTTACCACCACGTATTTTTCACTCTTTCAAAAAGGCATGGGGAATTTACGTTTCCAAGCCATTCACAATATTCAATATCGTCCAATGCAACAATTTTTTGGACAAATGGGTTTATTAAAGGTTGAAATTGATCGTTGGGAAAAACAACAACAAACGGTTATCTTTTTAGTTGGCAGTCATGAACGTGCCAAAAAATTAGAGCAAGATTTTCGAGACCATGAAATTTATGCAGTCGAAACAACACCGGATCGATTATTCACAGGGCGTTCTCAAATCGTTGAAGGAACGTTGCAAAGCGGATTTGAACTACCGCAAGATCACGTTGTCGTAGTTACTGAACAAGAGCTGTTCCAAAAAGTGACCAAAAAACGTACACGTCGTCAAACAGTTACCAATGCAGAACGCTTAAAAAGTTACAATGAATTGAAAACCGGCGATTATGTCGTACATGCCAATCATGGGATTGGTAAATACATTGGTATGCAGACTTTAGAAGTAGATGGCGTTCACCAAGATTATATGACGATTGTTTATCAAAATGACGATAAATTATTTATCCCAGTTACTCAGCTAAATTTAATTCAAAAATATGTCGCTTCTGAATCGAAATCACCGAAAATTAACAAATTAGGTGGAACCGAGTGGGCAAAAACTAAGCGGAAAGTTTCGAAAAAAATTGAGGATATTGCAGATGATTTAATTCAACTTTATGCCAAGCGTGAAGCTGAAAAAGGGTATGCTTTTGCGCCAGATGATGCCTATCAGCGTGAATTTGAAGATGCTTTTCCATACAGCGAAACGGACGACCAGTTACGTAGCACCTCTGAAATTAAACGAGATATGGAAAAAGAAAAACCGATGGATCGTTTGTTAGTAGGAGATGTTGGTTTTGGGAAAACTGAAGTGGCATTGCGGGCGGCATTTAAAGCCATCAAAGAAAGCAAACAAGTCGCCTTTTTAGTGCCGACAACTATCTTAGCTCAACAACATTACGAAACGATGGTTGATCGTTTCGAAGGATTTCCTGTGAATGTGGGTTTGTTAAGTCGTTTTCGTACCAAGAAACAACAAAATGAAACGATTAAAGAAATTAAAGAAGGTAAAATAGATATTGTCGTAGGAACGCATCGAATTTTATCTCAAGATATTGAATTTGCTGATTTAGGCTTGTTGGTAATTGATGAAGAACAACGCTTTGGTGTTAAACATAAAGAACGTTTGAAACAGCTTCGTTCGCAAGTCGATGTTTTAACTTTAACAGCTACACCAATTCCAAGAACCTTGCACATGTCGATGCTGGGCGTTCGTGATTTATCCGTAATTGAAACACCACCGGAAAATCGCTACCCTATTCAAACGTATGTGATGGAAACCAATCCAGGAGCGATTCGTGAAGCAATTTTGCGCGAAATGGCACGTGGCGGACAAGTTTTCTACTTATATAATCGTGTAGATACGATTGAACAAAAAGTTGAAGAACTTCAAGCGTTAGTACCAGATGCGCGGATTGGGTATGCGCATGGGCAAATGACAGAAGTGCAGTTGGAAAATACTTTGTTTGATTTTATCGAAGGTCAATTTGACGTCTTAGTTACAACAACCATTATTGAAACAGGCGTCGATATTCCCAACGCGAATACTTTATTTGTAGAAAATGCTGATTATATGGGCTTATCTACGTTGTATCAATTGCGTGGGCGTGTGGGTCGAAGTAATCGGGTTGCCTATGCGTATTTCATGTATGAGCAACAAAAAATCTTAAATGAAGTCAGTGAGAAACGCCTGCAAGCAATCAAAGACTTTACCGAATTAGGTTCTGGATTTAAAATTGCAATGCGGGACTTATCAATTCGTGGTGCCGGTAATTTATTAGGCGCGCAACAACACGGCTTTATCGATTCTGTTGGATTTGACATGTATGCACAAATGTTGTCAGAAGCAGTTGATCGTAAGCAGGGCAAAAATACACAAACGGAAAAAACATCCGTGGAAATTGATTTGGGAATTGATGCCTACCTACCAACGGAATATATTGATGATGAACGTCAGAAAATTGAAATCTACAAACGCATTCGCGAACTGGAAAGTATGGATAGTTTAGATGAATTACAAGATGATTTAATCGATCGCTTTGGCGAATACCCAGACGAAGTTGCTCACTTATTAATGGTCGGTGAAATTAAGATGAATGGTGAACGGGCATTAATAGATACGATTCGTAAACATGGCCCAATTATTCAATTTATTTTGAGTAAAGCAGGGACGAAAGCTTATACTGTTGAACAACTGTTTGAAGCATTATCAGCTACGAAATTAAAAGCGACATTAGGTGTTGAAAAAGAACAAATGCATATCAAACTAACCGTGCCAAAAGGGATGAAACAAATGGTTTGGTTGCATGAAGTGCAAGAATTTGTTAAAGCTTTACGTGAAATACGTTACCAAGAGCAACTACAACAAAAGCGCTAGCAAGGAGGATGCCCCATGGCTCGAAATCAAATGCAACGGATGATGAAAGGCGCTTTTGTATTAACATTAGCTTCTTTTATCGCCAAATTATTGAGTGCAGTCTATCGCGTTCCTTTTCAAAACTTAGTTGGTGACGAAGGGTTTTATGTGTATCAACAAGTCTATCCCATTTATGGATTGGCTATGACGTTGGCGTTATCGGGGTTACCACAGTTTATTTCAAAATTAGTGGCAAGCCAAAAAAATCCGCAAAAGCAACAACAAACGTTAGATGAAATTTACCCTTTAGTATTTTGGTTTTCGATTTGTTTATGGGGGCTGACCTTTTTCTTTAGTGGTGTTATTGCGACTATCATGGGAAATAGCTTGTTGAAACCGTTGATTCAAGTGGTATCATTTACGTTTTTATTAGTGCCGCCCTTATCGTTTTACCGTGGGAATTTTCAAGGGAATTTATTGATGGTGCCTTCTGCTATTTCTCAAGTTTCTGAACAATTTTTGCGCGTGGGTGTCATTTTAGCTGCCGCTGCGGCTTTTCGCCGGTTGTCGTTAACTATTTATCAAGTAGGGACATTAGCCATGACAGGGGCCTTTGTTGGTGGTGTCGTTGCTTGGCTGATTTTGATGTATTACGATCATAAAATTTTTGGAACTAAGCAACGCTTTTTACGAATACCGCAGACATTCTCGGTGTCGCAACGCATGCGTCGTAAATTTTTTGTTGAAGGCGGCTTGCTATCGATTTATAGTGGTTTATTAATTTTATTTCAATTAGTAGATTCTTTTTTTATCGTAAATGCGTTAGAGTTTCAAGGTGTTGCTGAACAAAGTGCTCGGATTGCGAAAGGGGTATATGATCGTGGACAACCGCTAGTACAATTAGGATTAGTCGCTGCAACTGCTTTAAGTGCTACTTTTTTACCCGCACTGACAGCTTGTTTAATGGAAGAACGAGGCGAACAATTTTTGAAGTCAGCTAAAATATACCTTCGTTTAACGATTGGTCTAGCGCTGGCTGCATCAACTGGATTAGCGGTATTATTGCCGTATATTAATTATGCTCTGTTTAAAGATAATGCTGGCAATATGGCGCTAACGCTATTTGTGTTTGCGATTGTATTAACAGCAACTATTCAGGCCTATCAAAGTATTGCTCAAAGTCAAAATTATTTTCGCCGTTCATTAAAAGCAGCAGGTTGGGGTATTGGAATTAAATTTGTAGTGACCGGGCCATTAACAGTTTTATTTGGAACGATTGGTGCAAGTTTATCAACTTTAGTAGGATTAACCGTCATCTTGTGGTATCTTATCAAAAAAGAAGATGCGCAGGTTAATGTTTTTTGGAGAGAACGACATTTTGGTCGTAAATTAATCACATGTGCTGTGGGGATGGCTATTGGTTTATGGGTTTTTTATGGACTATTAACGTATGTGGTTGGTGCACCAGACAGTCGTTTGCAAGCATTGCTTTTTAGTTTGTCAGGAGTCGTTGTGGGTGGAACCATTTTTATCCAATTGGCGATACGTTTAGAATTATTAACGTTACGCGAATGGCTAATGATTCCATTTGGCAAAAAAATATTACGTTTTATGGGAGGAAAATAATGCGTTTAGACAAGTTTCTAAAAATTTCAAGAATTATTAAACGTCGCTCTGTTGCGAAAGAAGTAGCAGATAAAGGACGTATTCAAATTAATGGCACTTTAGCAAAATCAAGTAGTTCAGTCAAAGTGGGCGATACCTTAAAAATTCAATTTGGAAACCGTATTTTAGAAGTAAAAGTGAATGAATTACATGAATCAACTAAAAAAGAAGATGCAGCAAAAATGTATGAAATTTTATCAGAAAAAAGAGTCGATAATTTCGAGTAAATTAGGTTAGACAAGCGTTTCTGATGTTGGTATAATAAAAAAGACAGTCAAGAAAGATTGGAGCGAGTACCTGTGAGTAAAGAGGTCAAAAATAATGTGAAAATCTTAGACACAGACTATGCCAAAGAACAATATGCGAAATATGCGTATCAACAACGACAAATTATTTTTCGCCGTCGTCGTTTAATGGCTGTTTTTATAGTCGCCTTCGTTGTTTTTTTGAGTGTCGGCATTTCCTTGTTTAACGATTATTTACGTCTGCAACGATTGCAAGATGTAAAACAAGAAACCATCGTGAAACAAGCAGAAGTGAAACAAAAAATGGCTGATTTAAATAGAGACGTGGCATTGCTAAAAGACGATGATTATGTCGCAAAAGTTGCCCGTAGCCGTTTCTTGTATTCAAAAGAAGGTGAGTTAATTTTCCCTTTACCTGGGAATGAGGCCGCTGAGAAAGCAGAGGATTCAACAACTGAATCGAGTGAATAATTCGCATTGTTCATTGCTTATTAACTTGTGTCGTGCAACGTGTGTGTAGAATAATCTACGCACGTATAAAGCATAAATAAAAAAACCGTAGAAACTATGGGGATTGCTCGTATGACGAGAATCTTATGAAGAAATCATAAGAAGTTTTCAAAATGGGACAAAAATTAGGAGGAACATTTTTTTATGTCAATCGAAGTTGGAGCGAAACTACCTGGAAAAGTGTCAGGGATTACAAATTTTGGTGCGTTTATTGATTTAGGTGGAGGCAAAACTGGACTGGTTCACATCAGCGAAGTATCGAATGGTTTTGTTAAAGATATTAATGATGTTTTAAAAGTTGGCGATGAAGTAACCGTACTTGTAACAACCATTGGTAATGATGGGAAAATTGGATTATCAATCCGTAAGGCAGAAGACAAGCCAAAAGAAGAGAAACGTGACTTTCCGAAAAAAGACTTTAATCGATCAAGTCCGAAAAAAACATTCCCACGTAATAACAATCAACAAAGCACAGGGAATAACAAACAAGACTTCGATTCATTAATGAGTTCGTTCTTAAAAGACAGTGACGATCGTTTATCATCTTTGCGTCGTAACACTGAAGGCAAACGTGGAGGCCGTGGTGGTCGTCGTAATTAATGATTGAATTTGAACAGGTAGGAGATTTTGAGACGAATCTCCTCACCTGTTTTTTGTTTTTAAATCCAAGGAGGAAACCAACATGCTAGTATCGAAAGTGGCGAAATTAGTGCAAGAGAAACAATTATGGCAACCCACAGATCGTCTTTTAGTCGCTGTTTCAACTGGAGTTGATTCAATGGTGTTGCTCCATTTATTGACACAACTGCACGTATCTTTTGGCGTGGTTCATGTGAATCATCAGTTGCGAGCCGCATCTGAAAAGGAAGCTCTTTTTTTAACTGAATATTGTCAAACGCGCCAGATTCCCTTCTATCAAACGCAGTGGGAGCAACCTGCAACAACAGGTGTTGAGGCAGCTGCTCGTAAATTTCGGTATACTTTTTTCGAAAAAATTATGAAGCAACACCAATATTCTGTTTTATTGACGGCACATCACAGCGATGACCAGATGGAAACCATTTTGATGAAGTTGATTCGTGAGGGAAATTTCTTTAGTAGTAGTGGTATTCGGTTGAATCAGTCATTTGGTTCAGGGAGACTTGTGCGACCGTTGTTGACCACCACCAAAGCAGAAATCCGAACATACAGTCAAGAAAATCATGTTCCGTATTTTGAAGATGAAACCAATACGTCTCTAGCCATGCAACGTAATCGTTTGCGTTCACAAGTGTTGCCTGTTTTAAAAAAAGAAAATTCGCAAGCCATGCAGCATTTTCAACAATGGTCAGAACAAACAATTTGGGCGCAAGAAATCATTGCTGAGCAGCAACAACAATGGTTGACAAAGTATCTAAAAGTAGACAATGTGGGGTATCATTTTGATGTAACTCATTATTTACACCTTTCAGAAGCCAAGCAGTATTTTTTTATACAAGCAATAAAACAACAGCTACAACAAGAGCAGAAAATTGTTCTTACCGAGAAACAGATTCAACAACTAATGGAGCTTTTAGTTGGTCCATCACAAGGAACGCTCACCTTAGCGAAGCACTGGCAGGTCAAAAAAACCTATCAGCATATCACGATTGCGCCCAAAAAAGAAAAGCAGGCTAGTGAGGTAGCTGTTCGCTTGAAAATTGGCGAGTCACAATTTTTGTCAGAGGATGAGTGGATAGGTGTTTTTTTGGTAGGAGAAGAAAAAATTCCCGAAAAAGTCAAACTTTGGTCAGAGTATCGCCAAGATTTGGCGGTAAAATTTCCTTCTGTAACCATCCTCAGAAAACGTCAAAATGGTGATAAAATCGCTTTAACACCACATTTAACTAAAAAAATTAGCCGCATTTTTATTGATCAAAAAATTCCTAACGATAAGCGAGAAGAAGCATGGATTTTAACAAACGAACAAGATGAGATTTTGGGAGTGATTCCTTACGTCTTTTCCTATTTGAGTATTACGAAAGAAACTGATAAAATACACTACGTACTGCTTTATCGAAGGATGAAATAAATGAGCTACAATTTGTAGTGTTAAAATAATTGCTTTTTGATTTTAAGAAGAAAATCATCGAGATGATAAGAAGTCAAACCGCCTGAACAATGGGGTTTGCTTGAAAGGGTAAACTAACCCTTTTTTCAAGAAATGTTCGCACACATCAGGAGTAGAATTTGGAAGGAGAAACAAAATGTTAGAAAAAGACATTGAAAAAATCTTAATTACAAGAGAAGAAATCCAGTCACGTTGCGAGGAATTGGGAAAAGAATTAACAGCGGAATACGCAGATAAAAATCCCCTAGTGGTCGGCGTTTTAAAAGGTGCTGTACCATTTATGGCAGATATTGTTCGTGAAATGGATTGTTACCTAGAATTAGATTTTATGGATGTTTCAAGTTATGGTAATGCAACTGTCTCATCTGGTGAAGTAAAAATCATCAAAGACTTAGACACAAATGTTGAAGGTCGTGACATGTTAATTGTTGAAGATATCATCGACAGTGGTCGTACATTAGCTTACTTAGTTGATTTATTTAAGTACCGTAAAGCGAAATCGGTTCGTATCGTTACATTACTAGATAAACCTGAAGGACGTGTCGTGGATATCGAAGCAGATTACATTGGTTTTGATGTACCAAATGAGTTTGTTGTGGGCTATGGTTTAGACTACGCAGAGCAATATCGTAACCTTCCTTATGTAGGGGTTTTAAAACCAAGCGTGTACGAAACAAAAGAGTGACCGTTTCTAAAAAACTTGTGATACAATGGAAAGGTCAAAGTAAGACAAATTGGCAAGGAGGGGCCGCATGAATAAAAAAAATAACGGAACAGTAAGAAACACCCTATACTATGTGCTGGTCATACTGGCAATGGTCATGGTTGTTTACTTCTTCCTAGGGAATGGTGGAAACCAAACGCCTGAAATCGAATATTCTAAGTTCACTGAACAATTAGAAGAAGGCGAGATCAAAGAGTTTAAAGTACAGCCCGCGAATGGTGTCTATCGTATCGTCGGCGAATACAATGAAGAACAAAAAATCAATAATAATAATGGGTTAGCTGTTCTAGGCTCAACTCAAGCAACAACCACACGATTCACTACAATTATTTTGCCAAATGACTCAACTCTCAGCGAAGTTACTGCGCTGGCAAGTGAACATTCTGTAAAAACAACAATTGAAGAGGAATCTAGTAGCGGTATTTGGTTATCGCTATTAATTAGTTTCTTACCATTAGTTATCATCATTTTCTTCTTCTACATGATGATGGGACAACAAGGTGGTGGCGGTGGCGGTAATGGCCGTGTCATGAACTTTGGTAAATCGAAAGCCAAAGAAGCTGACAAAAAAGCAAACCGCGTTCGTTTCTCTGACGTAGCCGGAGCCGAAGAAGAAAAACAAGAATTAGTTGAAGTTGTTGAATTCTTAAAAGACCCTCGTCGTTTTTCTGAATTAGGAGCACGTATTCCTGCAGGTGTTCTTTTAGAAGGACCTCCCGGAACTGGTAAAACATTGCTTGCAAAAGCCGTTGCTGGTGAAGCAGGCGTACCGTTTTATTCAATCTCTGGTTCAGATTTCGTGGAAATGTTTGTCGGAGTCGGTGCCAGCCGTGTGCGTGATTTATTTGAAACAGCGAAGAAAAATGCTCCAGCGATTATCTTTATCGATGAAATCGATGCAGTTGGTCGTCAACGTGGCGCTGGTATGGGTGGCGGACACGATGAACGTGAACAAACCCTTAACCAATTATTAGTTGAAATGGATGGATTTGGTGGTAACGAAGGTGTTATCGTTATTGCTGCAACGAACCGTTCAGATGTCTTAGACCCAGCGTTGTTACGTCCAGGTCGTTTTGACCGTCAAATTCTTGTTGGGCGCCCAGATGTCAAAGGTCGTGAAGCAATTTTACGTGTACATGCTCGTAATAAACCACTAGCAGATGACGTTGATTTAAAAGTTGTGGCACAACAAACACCAGGTTTTGCCGGTGCTGAATTAGAAAATGTTTTAAACGAAGCTGCCTTAGTTGCTGCTCGTCGTAATAAAAAGAAAATCGATGCTTCGGATATTGATGAAGCAGAAGATCGTGTGATTGCTGGTCCAGCGAAGAAAGATCGTGTTATCAGCAAACGTGAACGTGAAATGGTTGCCTATCATGAAGCAGGGCATACAATTGTCGGTTTAGTTTTAAGCCGTGCACGTATCGTTCATAAAGTAACGATTATTCCACGTGGTCGCGCAGGTGGTTACATGATTGCTTTACCAAAAGAAGATCAAATGCTAATGACAAAAGATGATATGTTTGAACAAATTGTTGGACTATTGGGTGGACGTACAGCCGAAGAAATTGTCTTCAACGTTCAATCAACAGGCGCTTCAAATGACTTTGAACAAGCAACTGCTTTAGCACGTAGTATGGTTACTGAATATGGAATGAGTGACAAACTTGGACCTGTTCAATATGAAGGCAATCATCAAGTCTTTGTAGGTCGTGACTATGGTCAAACAAAAGCTTACTCTGAACAAGTTGCCTTTGAAATCGACCAAGAAGTTCGTTCTATCTTAATGAAAGCTCACACGAAAGCACGTGAAATCATTGAAGAATACAGCGAACAACATAAATTAATTGCTGAGAAATTACTAGAGTTTGAAACGCTAGATGCCAAAGCAATTAAATCATTGTTTGAAACAGGTAAAATGCCTGAAGGATCAGAAAACAGTGATTACCCAAGTGAAAAAGCGCAATCGTTTGAAGAAGCAAAACGTGCTTTAGAAGCAAAAGATGCAGAGAAGCAAGCGGAAGAAAAAGAAGATTTTGAAGAAGCGAAAGATTACTTTGCACATATCCGTGAAGAGTCTCAAGACGCGGATAAAGATGATTCAAAAGAATAAGAAAAAAGTAGGCTGTGACTCCTGTCGCAGCCTCTTCTCTTGTTAAAAACGATAAAGTTGAAAAAAAAAGCAGATACTAGTATGATTCACTAGTGAAAGAATGAAGGAGAGAAAACAACCCATGAAAGATTATTTAGTAAAAGCATTAGCGTATGGTGGCTATGTTCGTGCCTATGCAGTCAATGCAACAGAGACTGTAGCAGAAGCACAACGTCGTCATGATACTTGGAATACAGCTTCCGCAGCATTAGGTCGTTCATTAGTTGGTGGACTACTATTAGGTGCAACCTTAAAAGGTGACGACAAAATGACCGTTAAAATTCAAGGGGACGGCCCGACTGGTGCGATTATTGTTGATAGTAACGGGAACGGTGATGTGAAAGGCTATATTCAAAATCCACATATTAGCTTACCTTTAAATGAAAAAGGAAAAATAGATGTACGTGGAGCAGTTGGAACAAATGGCGTATTTACTGTAATTAAAGATTTAGGTTTGAAAGAACCATTTTCTGGACAAACACCAATTGTTTCTGGTGAATTAGGCGAAGATTTTACGTATTATTTAGCAGTTTCTGAACAAATTCCTTCAGCAGTAGGCTTGAGTGTATTGGTTAATACAGATGATACAATTAAAACTGCTGGTGGATTTATGCTGCAAGTAATGCCAGGTGCCAGTGATGAAGTAATCGAAGCATTAGAAGAACGTTTGAAAAACTTACCAAATGTGTCTTCATTATTAGAAGAAGGAAAAACACCAGAAGATATCTTAGAAATTATCTTTGAAGGAGAAGCAGTCATGATTTTGGAAGACTCACCAGTTCAATTTAACTGTGAGTGTTCAAAAGAAAAATTTGCGACAGCGATTATCACATTAGGCACAAGTGAAATTCAAGCAATGATTGATGAAGATAATGGTGCAGAAGCAGTTTGTTCATTCTGTGGAGAAAAATATTATTTTGACGAACCTGAATTGGAAGAATTGATTCAAGAAATCACAGGAGAAAAAGAATAGATGGAACACACGTGGAAAATTGGTAACGTAGAAATTCCTAATCGTGTCGTCGTTGCACCAATGGCAGGTATTTCAAATTCGGCTTTTCGAGTAACTGTGAAAGAAGCCGGTGCGGGATTAGTTGTCTGTGAGATGATTAGTGACCAAGGGATTCAAATGCGTAATAAAAAAACGTTGAGTATGTTGCATATTGATGAAACGGAACATCCGTTAAGTCTACAAATTTTCGGTGGCAATAAAGATTCTTTAGTTGAAGCTGCACAGTTTGTAGCTGAAAATACGACAGCCGATATTATTGATATTAATATGGGTTGTCCTGTCAATAAAATTATTAAAGCAGAAGCTGGTGCAAAATGGTTGCTTGATCCTGACAAAGTTTATGAAATGGTTCATGCTGTTTCTTCAGCAATTGATAAACCTGTAACTGTTAAAATGCGTATCGGCTGGGATGAACAGCATGTTTTTGCAGTGCAAAATGCACAAGCTGCTGAAGCCGCTGGTGCCTCAGCAATTGCTATGCACGGTCGGACACGAGTACAGATGTATGAAGGACAAGCAAATTGGGACATTTTAAAAGAAGTTAAAGAGAATATTTCGATTCCGTTTATGGGCAATGGTGATGTTCGCACACCAGAAGACGCAAAACAGATGTTTGACGAAGTTGGTTGTGATGCTGTGATGATTGGTCGTGCTGCTTTAGGCAACCCATGGATGATTCGTCGGACAAAACATTATTTAGAAACTGGTGAATTAATTGCTGAACCCACACCAAGAGAAAAAATCGAAACGGCTATCTTACATTATGACCGTTTGATAGACTTAAAGGGTGAAAAAGTAGCATCTTTAGAATTTCGTCAACATGCAGCGTACTATTTAAAAGGTATTTCACGTGCAGCTAAAGTGAAAGCCGCGATTAATCAATCTGAAAATCGCGCAACCACAGTACACTTGTTAGAAGAATTTCTTGAGAAAGTTGAGAATCAACCAGTTAAGAGTTAATTATCTAAGAAAAATTCAAGTCGAGAAATAACTTCGACTTGCTTTTTTTTGTCAACATTGGCATTATAGAAAGGAAACATATCAGAGAATGGAGGAAAACTCGTGACAGAGGAACGACAAACACAAGAAGAATTAAATGACCAAATGCTGGTACGTCGACAAAAGATGGAACAATTGCGCGAAGAAGGCATTGATCCATTTGGCCAACGATTTGACCGTACTCATAATTCTGCCGAGTTGCATGAATTATTTGAACCACGTACAAAAGAAGAGTTAAGTGAAATGGAACTTACAGCAAGTATCGCTGGACGTATCGTTACTAAACGTGGGAAAGGAAAAGCTGGTTTCGCACATTTACAAGATCGCGAAGGCCGTATCCAAATTTATGTACGTAAAGATGAAGTGGGCGATGAAGCATATGACGTATTTAAACATGCAGATTTAGGGGACTTCTTTGGTGTTACTGGTCAAATTATGAAAACAAATACTGGTGAAGTATCCGTTAAAGCAAAAGAGATTACCATCTTATCAAAAGCTTTACGTCCATTACCAGATAAATATCATGGCTTAACAAATATTGAACAACGCTATCGTCAACGTTATTTAGATTTAATTAGTAATCAAGAAAGCTTTGACCGTTTTACAAAACGTAGCCAAATCATCAGTGAAATTCGTCGTTACTTAGATGCCCAAGGTTATTTAGAAGTCGAAACACCTGTTTTACACAATCAAGCAGGGGGCGCAGCCGCTCGTCCATTTATTACACACCACAATGCCTTAGATATGGATTTATATCTACGCATTGCGTTGGAATTACACTTGAAACGTTTAATCGTTGGTGGGATGGAAAAAGTGTATGAGATTGGTCGTGTGTTCCGTAATGAAGGTATCGACACAACGCATAATCCTGAGTTCACTATGCTAGAATGTTATACTGCTTATACAGATTATAAAGATATCATGGATTTAACAGAAGGTATTATTCGTCATGCAGCAGAAAAAACATTAGGAACCGCACATCTTGTTTATGATGGTCAGGAAGTAGATTTAGCATCTAATTTCAATCGTATTCACATGGTAGATGCAGTAAAAGAAATTACTGGTGTGGATTTCTGGCAAGAAATGACAGTGGAAGAAGCTCGTCAATTGGCAAAAGAACATAAGGTTGAAATTACCGATGCGATGAGCATTGGTCATATTATTAACGAGTTCTTTGAAACCTTTGTTGAAGAAACATTGCAACAACCAACGTTTATTTATGGTCATCCAGTTGAAGTATCTCCATTAGCAAAGAAAAATCCGGAAGATCCTCGTTTTACCGATCGTTTTGAATTATTTATCGTTGGTCGGGAATTTGCGAACGCCTTTACAGAATTAAATGATCCAATTGATCAAAGAGAACGTTTTGAAGAACAAGAAAAAGAACGTGCAGCAGGAAATGATGAAGCACATGGTGTGGATGAAGATTTCTTAGAAGCATTAGAATATGGTATGCCGCCAACTGGTGGTTTAGGAATTGGAATTGACCGTTTAGTGATGCTGTTGACAGATGCACAATCGATTCGTGACGTTTTATTGTTCCCAACAATGCGCTAATAATATAGTAGAAAAAGTTACGGATATTTTATCCGTGACTTTTTTATTTGTTTCAATGAAATAAAAATAAGAAAAAAGGGGATGTTTCTATCTAAAGGCGAACATTTTTAAGCACTTTATTTTTCAACAATCGGGAATAAAAAAACTTCGAAAAAACATAAGAAATTCATTGACCTTAAGGGATTTCCTTGGTATATTATTACTTGTCCTAAACGACAAAAAAACTTTTAAAACTTTTGAAAAAAAGAGTTGACGAAGTAAATGACACATGATATTATAACAAAGTCGTCAAAATGAATTCGAGAAAAACGTTGAAATATCAACGGATTAATTGAAAAAAAGTTGTTGACAAGTAATAATGAGTTTGTTAAAATAATCAAGTCGCTGTCAAAAAGCATTCAAGAAGTTTGAACTTCTTGAAAAAAACTTTTTTTAAAAAACATTGACAATGAAATATCAATCTGTTATGATATAAAAGTTGCTAGAACAGCAAAAGTAGACCTTTGAAAACTGAACAAAGCAAGCAAACGAACCAATTGTGTAGGACACTTCTATTAGATAGAAGTAACACAAAACAAGCAAGCAGTAATGCTAGCAAACGTTATTTATGAGCTTAACAATCGAAAGATTGTTTCAACTTTTTATGAGAGTTTGATCCTGGCTCAGGACGAACGCTGGCGGCGTGCCTAATACATGCAAGTCGAACGCTTCTTTTCCGCCGAACTTCGGTTCACTGGAAAAGAGGAGTGGCGAACGGGTGAGTAACACGTGGGTAACCTGCCCATCAGAGGGGGATAACACTTGGAAACAGGTGCTAATACCGCATAATGCTTTTTTTCGCATGAGAAAAAGCTGAAAGGCGCTTTTGCGTCACTGATGGATGGACCCGCGGTGCATTAGCTAGTTGGTGAGGTAACGGCTCACCAAGGCAACGATGCATAGCCGACCTGAGAGGGTGATCGGCCACACTGGGACTGAGACACGGCCCAGACTCCTACGGGAGGCAGCAGTAGGGAATCTTCGGCAATGGACGAAAGTCTGACCGAGCAACGCCGCGTGAGTGAAGAAGGTTTTCGGATCGTAAAACTCTGTTGTTAGAGAAGAACAAGGATGAGAAGAGAATGTTCATCCCTTGACGGTATCTAACCAGAAAGCCACGGCTAACTACGTGCCAGCAGCCGCGGTAATACGTAGGTGGCAAGCGTTGTCCGGATTTATTGGGCGTAAAGCGAGCGCAGGCGGTTTCTTAAGTCTGATGTGAAAGCCCCCGGCTTAACCGGGGAGGGTCATTGGAAACTGGGAGACTTGAGTGCAGAAGAGGAGAGTGGAATTCCATGTGTAGCGGTGAAATGCGTAGATATATGGAGGAACACCAGTGGCGAAGGCGGCTCTCTGGTCTGTAACTGACGCTGAGGCTCGAAAGCGTGGGGAGCGAACAGGATTAGATACCCTGGTAGTCCACGCCGTAAACGATGAGTGCTAAGTGTTGGAGGGTTTCCGCCCTTCAGTGCTGCAGCAAACGCATTAAGCACTCCGCCTGGGGAGTACGACCGCAAGGTTGAAACTCAAAGGAATTGACGGGGGCCCGCACAAGCGGTGGAGCATGTGGTTTAATTCGAAGCAACGCGAAGAACCTTACCAGGTCTTGACATCCTTTGACCACTCTAGAGATAGAGTTTTCCCTTCGGGGACAAAGTGACAGGTGGTGCATGGTTGTCGTCAGCTCGTGTCGTGAGATGTTGGGTTAAGTCCCGCAACGAGCGCAACCCTTATTGTTAGTTGCCATCATTTAGTTGGGCACTCTAGCGAGACTGCCGGTGACAAACCGGAGGAAGGTGGGGATGACGTCAAATCATCATGCCCCTTATGACCTGGGCTACACACGTGCTACAATGGGAAGTACAACGAGTTGCGAAGTCGCGAGGCTAAGCTAATCTCTTAAAACTTCTCTCAGTTCGGATTGTAGGCTGCAACTCGCCTACATGAAGCCGGAATCGCTAGTAATCGCGGATCAGCACGCCGCGGTGAATACGTTCCCGGGCCTTGTACACACCGCCCGTCACACCACGAGAGTTTGTAACACCCGAAGTCGGTGAGGTAACCTTTTTGGAGCCAGCCGCCTAAGGTGGGATAGATGATTGGGGTGAAGTCGTAACAAGGTAGCCGTATCGGAAGGTGCGGCTGGATCACCTCCTTTCTAAGGAATATTACGGAAACTACACATCGTTTGCCTTTGTTCAGTTTTGAGAGGTTTACTCTTAAATTTATTGGGGCCTTAGCTCAGCTGGGAGAGCGCCTGCTTTGCACGCAGGAGGTCAGCGGTTCGATCCCGCTAGGCTCCATTAACG